>JBICHM010000254.1:0-11610 GCA_043101835.1 Phycisphaerales bacterium
GATGCGGCAGGCGACCTGCTCGAGACGCGGGAAGTCGGCGGGGTCGGTGAGGTCGCTGAAGGGAACGGGCGGGTCGTCGCCGTGCTGGGGCTCGAGGGATTCCCAGTCGAGACTCTCGCGGCGCAGGCGCGGGGGCGTGCCGGTCTTGAGTCGGCCGAGTTCGAAGCCGAGGCGTTCGAGGGCGGCGCTGATGCCGACGGCGGCGCGCTCGCCGTGGCGCCCGCCAGGCGTGCGCGCTTCGCCGGTGTGCATGATGGCGCGCATGAAGGTGCCGGTGGTGAGGACGACGGCGCCGGCGCGGAGGTCGCGCGAAGTATCGGCGCGGTCGACGAGGCGCGCGCCGACACAGCGATCGCCCTCGATGATGAGGTCCTCGACGCCGGATTCGATGATGTCGATCTCGGGGCGTGATCGGAGGAGGCGCTGGACGGTCTCGGCGTAGGCGTGTTTGTCGCACTGGGCGCGAGGACCTCGCACGGCGGGGCCCTTCGACGCGTTGAGCACCTTGAAGTTGATGCCGGCGGAGTCGGCGGCGAGGCCCATGAGCCCGCCGAGGGCGTCGATCTCCCGCACCATCTGCCCCTTGGCGAGGCCGCCGATGGAGGGATTGCACGACATGACGCCGATCTTCGAAGCGTCGAGCGTGACCAGCGCGACGCGCGCGCCGAGATTCGCCCCGGCCCACGCGGCTTCCGCGCCGGCGTGGCCGCCGCCGACGATGAGGATTTCGTACCGATCGGGCATGAGCAGGGATTGTAGACGACGGCCCTTCGGATTCGGGTGGTGAACGCACGGGCGGGCAAGCCGCCCGTGGCACCCGATATGCTGCCGGACATGAACGAACAGGGTGGCCATCTGGAGAGCGGGGCGTACACGGACCTCGAGGGGAAGCTGACCTACGGGGGGTACCTGTGCCTCGACACGCTGCTGTCGGCGCAGAAGCCCTTGTCGTCGCCCCCCCACCACGACGAGATGCTCTTCATCATCCAGCATCAGACGAGCGAGCTGTGGATGAAGCTGGTGATCCACGAGCTGCGCGCGACGATGCGGTGGATCCGGGAGGACCATCTGCAGCCGTCGTTCAAGGTGCTGGCGCGCCTGAAGAACATCCTCTGGCAGCTCTTCAACCAGTGGAGCGTGCTGGCGACGCTGACGCCGACGGAGTACGCGCAGTTTCGCGGCGTGCTCGGTCCGGCGAGCGGGTTCCAGAGCGCGCAGTACCGGGCGATCGAGTTCCTGCTCGGCGCGAAGACGCCGGGGATGCTGAAGGTCTTCGACTACGACAAGCGGACGCGCGACTGGCTGGAGGCCGCGCTCCGGACGCCGAGCGTGTACGACGAGTTCCTGCGCCACCTTGCGCGTCGGGGGCTGCCGGTGCCGGCGGAGGTGCTGGAGCGCGACTGGTCACAGCGCCGCGCGCCCGACGAGCGTGTCGTCGATGTGCTCAAGACGGTGTACAGCGACCCGCACGCGCACTGGGACGCCTACGAGATGGCGGAGAAGCTCGTGGATGTCGATGAGCAGTTCCAGTTGTGGCGGTATCGCCACATGAAGACGGTGGAGCGGATCATCGGCTACAAGCGCGGCACCGGCGGCACGGCGGGTGTGTCGTACCTGAAGCGGATCGTGGACGAGTCGTTCTTCCCCGAGCTGCTGATGGTGCGCACCGAGATCGGCGCGTAGGGCGTCAGCCCGCGCTTCTCGCGACCGGCTCGGCCGGTGCGTCGGCGGGCTGTTCGACGGGAAGCTCGATGATGAACCGTGCGCCGGCGCCGGGCTCGCTCTCGACGCGCAGGGCGCCGCGCTGGGCCTCCACGATGCGCCGCGTGATCGGCAGGCCGAGGCCGGCGCCGCCGGGCCGGGTGCTGAAGTAGGGCGCGAAGATGCGTTCGGCCTTGTCGGGGGGCACGCCGGGGCCGGTGTCGCCGACGATGATGATCGCGCGCGCGGGCGCCTCGTCGGCGCCGGGGATGGCGCGGGTCGTGACGGTGAGCCGGCGTTTCGCGCCGGTGCGTTTGTCGGCCTCCATCACCTGCACGGCGTTGAGCATCAGGTTGAGCAGGGCCTGCTTGAGGTAATCGGGGTCGGCCCAGGCAGTCACGGCGCCGGGCGCGAGTTCGGTGGTCATGCGCGCGCCGGAGCGCTCGGCCTGGGGGAGGAAGAAGTCGGCGAGTTCGTCGACGACGCGGTTGAGGTCGCAGGCGCGCGGGTGGAGGTGGAGGGCGCCGGCGTAGCGGAGGAAGTCGTCGAGGATGCCGCGGAGGCGCTCGGTCTCGCGGCGCAGCGTGCCGAGGCGGCGCAGAAGGCGCTGCTGCTCGTCTTCATCGATCTCGAGATCGGCGACGCTCTCGGCGAGGAGCTGGGCGTTGAGGCCGATGGTCGAGAGCGGGTTCTTGATCTCATGGGCGAGGCCGCTGGTCATGGCGCCGATCTCGGCGAGACGCTCGGCGTCGCGGGCGCGCCGTTCGGCCTGACGGGCGCGGATGGTCGCGCGGCGCACCTGGGCGCGCAGCAGCGGCGCCCCGGCGAGGGCGCAGAGCGATATTCCCAGCAGAAGGCCGAGCCAGAACATGGAAGGTGACGATACCCCGTCGCGATGTTGCGGGCGTCAGGGGCGGTCGATCAGCGACGAGGCGTGCGCGCGTAGGTGCGCGGGCGCCGGACGTGGATCTCCGGCTGATCCTGGCGCACGACGCGCGTAGCGTGCCAGCCCTTGTCGCTGAGCACGGCGTCATAGATCACGGCTGCGCCGTCCTTGAGGACCTTGAAGCCGTCGCCCTCGATGGCGGAGAAGTGGGCGAAGACGTCCTGCCCTTCGGGTCCGACGATGAAGCCGTAGCCCTTGCGCGGGTCGAACCACTTGACGACGCCTTCGGTGTCCTTGAGTTCGCGATCCTGCGCGTTGTTCGAATCAGCCATGCTCCACCCCAAGGCGCCGCGACGCGTGCGTCGCCGGCGTGTCCGAAGCGAGTCCGGACGCCTCCCCACGCGCCGGCGCCGGCGAGCCCCCTCGACCCGCCGCGCACCGAGCATGAGCGCCCATGTGCGGGCGCGGAGCCAACCTACCAGTGGCGCCGGGGGGATACAACAGGTTTTCGGGCGCGCGAGGACGCGCGCGCGCAAAACCACTCCCCTGGGGGGAGTGGTCCTGCTTAAAACCCTTGTTGCTCGACGCGGGAGGTGCGCGAGTGGCGGATGCGCCGTTAGTTGGCTTCCGCCTTCTCCTTGCGCGGGCCTCGCCCGCCGCGTCCGCCCTTCTTGCCCTTGTCGTCGGCAGCGCCGTCGCCGTCCTGCTCGCCGGCGAGCACGGCCTTGCGGCTGAGCTTGATGCGCCCCTGCTCATCGACATTGATGACCTTGACGGTCACGGTGTCGCCGATGTTGACGACATCGGTCACCTTCTGGACATAGCCGGTGTCGAGCTCGGAGACATGGCACATGCCGTCGGTGCCGGGGGCGAGCTCGATGAAGGCGCCGAAGTCCTTCACACTGACGACCTTGCCGGTGTAGATGGCGCCGACCTTGACCTCGGCGCCGAGCGCCTCGACCTCGGCCTTGGCGCCGTCGACGGCCTCGCCGTTGGTGCCGGCGATCTGCACGGCGCCGTTGTCCTCGACATCGATCGAGACGCCCCACTTCTCCTGGAGGGCGCGGATCGTCTTGCCGCCGGGGCCGATGAGCTTGCCGATCTTGTCGGGATCGATCATCACGGTGATGAGACGCGGGGCGAACTTGCTGACGCTCTCGCGCGGCTCGGCGATGACCGCTTCCATCGTGTCGATGATCTGGAGACGGGCGACGCGCGCCTGCTCGAAGATGCCCTCGATCTGGTCGACGACGAGGCCGCGCGCCTTGAGGTCGAGCTGCACGCCGGTGACGCCTTCGCGCGTGCCGGAGACCTTGAAGTCCATGTCGCCGAAGAAGTCTTCCTCGCCGATGATGTCGGTGATGTAGGTCTCGCTGCCGCCGTCCTCATCGGTGACGCGTCCGACGCTGATGCCGGCGCAGGTGTTGGTGATGGGGACGCCGGCGTCCATGAGCGCGAGGCAGCCGCCGCAGACGGAGGCCATGGAAGACGAGCCGTTTGACTCGGTGATGTCGCTGACAAGTCGGATGGTGTAGGGGAACTGCTCGGCGTCGGGAAGGATGCCCTGGAGGGAGCGCTCGGCGAGGGCGCCGTGGCCGATCTCGCGCCGGCCGGGGCCCATGATGCGCCGCGCCTCGCCCGTGCAGAAGGGCGGGAAGTTGTAGTGAAGCATGAACTTCTTCGAGTACTCGGGCGTCAGGCCGTCGACGATCTGCTCGTCCTTGCCGGTGCCGAGGGTGCAGGAGACGAGGCTCTGCGTCTCGCCGCGCTGGAAGAAGGCCGAGCCGTGGGTGCGGGGGAAGAGGCCGACCTCGCACTCGATCGGGCGGAGTTGATCGAGCCCGCGCCCGTCGGCGCGGATGTGCTTCTCGACGAGGAGCTTGCGGGCGGTCTTCTTCTCGAGCGTGCGGAAGGCCTCCTTGGCCTGGGCGCGGCGCTTCACGGAGGCCTGCCACTCGGCGACGGAGCCGTCGGTCTTCTCGGCGAAGTGCTTCTCGAGCATCCCGTCGCGCAGGGCCTTGATGGCGTCGTTGCGCTCCTCCTTGCCCTTGAGCTGGCGGAGCTCCTCCATCTTCTTGCCGGCGGCCTTCTTGACCGTCGCGACGACCTCGTCGCTGGGGAGCACGAGGTTGCCCATGCGCTTCTCGACGCCGGCCTTCTTCACCAGCTCGTCGATGAGGCCGAGGATCTCCTCGATGTGCTTGTAGCCGAAGCGGATGGCCTCGAGGAGGTCGGCCTCGGGCATCTCGGCGGCGCCGACCTCGATCATGTTCACGCCGTCGGCGTGCCCGCTGAGCACGAGGTCGAGGTCGCTGTAGGCCATCTGTGTCGTCGTCGGGTTGATGACGAACTTCGGGCCGTCGTCGGTGTGGATGCGCCCGACGCGCACGGTGGCGATGGGGCCGTCGAAGGGCGCATCGCTGATGGCGAGCGCGGCCGACGCGGCGGTGCCGGCGAGCACATCGGTGTCGTTCTCGCCGTCGTGGCTCATGACCCAGCACTGGATCTGGATTTCCTCGATGAACCCGTCGGGGAAGAGCGGACGGATCGGGCGATCGATCATCCGCATGGTGAGGATTTCCTTCTCGTTGGGAGCGCCCTCACGCTTGCGGAAGCCGCCGGGGAACTTGCCCGCGGCGGGGGTGCGCTCGCGGTAGTCCACCTGCATGGGGAAGAAGTCGAGGCCCTCGCGCGCGTCGGCGCGGACGACGGTCGCCAGCAGGCTGCTGTCGGCGTAGTGCGCCATGACGGCGCTGGTGGCCAGCTTGGCGACCTTGCCCGTCTCGAGGACGAGGGTGCGACCGCCGATGGTCCGCTCAACTCGGATGTGCTTCATGGGATGCGTGGTCTTTCTGCGCCCCCGGTCGGACGGCGCGCCGCCGAGGGGTGGGTTCGCTTCGCTCCCGCGAATCGAGGCCACCGAATGGCAGAAAGCCGCGGGCAGTCGCCCCGGTGGGATCCGGAACTGCCCGGGGCTCACTGCCGCCCGATCGCGATCGATCGCGACGCCGTGCGGATGTGAGTCCTGTGGTCCTGAACTTGAGCCGCGGCCTGGGCCGCGCGGATACGACAAAGGGCGGCCCGCCACGCGGACCGCCCCGAAAGCTGACTTACTTGCGCAGGCCGAGGCGCTGGATGAGGGCCTGGTAGCGGTCGTAGTCCTTCCGCTGGAGGTAGCGGAGCAGCCGGTTGCGCTTCGAGACCATCATCACGAGGCCGCGCCGGCTGTGGAAGTCGTGCTTGTGCTCGCGCATGTGCTCGGTCATGTCGGCGATGCGCTGCGTGAGGATCGACACCTGCACCTCGGGGGACCCGGTGTCGGCGTCGTGGACGCGGCTCTCCTGGACAATGGCATTCTTACGCGTGGCGGAAAGGGACATGTGGGTTCCTCAATGGGTGAAGGGCCGAAGCCGCGCGGGCCTGGCGCGACGATCGCGCCGCCCGGATCGGGAGCGGGGAGTCTAGATGCCCCCCGACTTGGTGGCAAACGGCGCGTCGGTTTTCCCCTGCTCCGGCGTTGTCCGCAGCAGCCTTCCGACCGTTTCGAATCCCCGTTCCAGACGCTCAGAGTCGTTCTCCGCGCCGAGGCACACCCGAACCGCCCGCGGCGCCGTGGCGCCGGCGACGACATAGGGCTCAGGGGTCTCGACGAGCACGTCGGCGTCGGCCGCGGCCTGGGCGAACTGGTCAGCGCGCCAGGGCTCGGGGAGGGGCAGCCAGGCGCTGTGGAGGCCGCGCCGGAAGGGCGCTTCGTCATCGCCGAGGGCGCGGTGGGCGAGGTCGCGTCGGGCGTCGAGTTCGCGCCGGCGGGCGGCGACGATGCGCTGCGCCCAGCCGCGTTCGAGGAGCACGGTCATTGCCTCGCGCATTGGGGCGGGGACCATCCAGATGGTCGCGCGCACCTGCTCGCTGATGGGGCGGACGAGGGCCGCGGGGGCGTGGACGAAGGCGATGCGCATGCCGGGGGCAAGGGCGATCTCGGTGCCGCCGAGGTACACGCCGAGGTCCGGCGCGAGCGTTGTCAGTGGCGCCGGCGGATTGGGGAGCAGCGCCGTCGTCTCGTCGTCTTCGAGCACGAGCACTGATTGGCGGCGGGCGATCTCGGCGATCTTGCGCCGGCGCACCGGCGACATCACGGCGCCGGTGGGTGTGTGGCCGGTCGGCACGCAGACGAGGGCGCGCGGGCGCGACTCGCGGCAGGCGCGCTCGAAGGCGTCGGGCACGAGGCCCGAGCCGTCGATCGCGACCGGACGCAGGTTGAGGCGCAGCGCGGTCGCCAGTGCGCGCAGGCCGGGGTAGCACATTGCCTCGCAGCAGAGGGTGTCGCCGGGACGCATGGTCGCGGCGAGCACGCACTGGTAGGCGTGCTGCACGCCGGCGCAGAGGATGATGCGCTCGGGCTGGGCGTCAACGCCGAGGGTTCGGAGCCAGGCGCTGCCGGCGCGGTGGGCGCGGGTGTCGCCGGCGACGGGGGCGGCGCGCATGTGGGCGCAGATCGCGGGGTCCGCGGCGACGGTCTCGAGCACCTCACGCAACATCTCGCGCTCCAGCGCGCCGACCGGGACGCTGACGGCGTGCGCGAGGTCGATTCGCCTGGTGGCGACGCCGTCGGGCGCGTCGAGCCGGACGCGTTCATCGGCGAGGCGCCGGATGAAGGTGCCGCGCCCGACTTCACCGGTGACGACCCCCCACTCGGCGAGTGTGCGGTAGGCGCGGGTGACGGCGCCGAGGCTGAGGCCGAGCGTGACCGCGAGCTCGCGATGCGTCGGCAGGCGCTGGCCCGGGGCGAGGCGTCCGTCGCGCGCGGCCTCCGCGATGGCGCCTGCGATGGCGCGGTAGCGCGGCCCGGGGAGCGCCTCGATGTCGTCAATCCACGATGTCACAATGACAATCCTCGCTCATGGGCCGGAATCGATGGTTGTATGCCGGACTCCTCAATCGGATGCGTCCATCAGGACGGAGGACGGGGCGAGGCTCCGTCAGCGATCACGACGATTCCGAGGAGTTCGACATGCGAATCAGACCGCTTCGCCACGCCGCGGCTTTGGCCGCCCTCGCCGGGTTCGCCGGCGCACTGCCCCCGGCCGCTGCGCACGCCCAGACGCGCGTCACAGCGCAAGGTGGGGATCCGGAGGTCGGCCGCCTGCTTGCACGCGCGGATCGGGCGCTCGAGCGGGAGGCGTGGGACGACGCGGCCCTGGCATTCGAGCGCCTGTGCGCGCTGGAGCCGGACAACGCGGACTTTGCGGCCCAGCACGCGATGGCGCTGCATCGGGCGGGGCATTACGAAGCCGCAGCTGCGGCACACCGGCGCGCGGCGCAGTTCGCGGCGATTCGTGCGCCGTCGCTCTACAACGTCGCGTGCGCCGAGGCGTTGCTTGGTCACTCGGAGGCGGCGCTCGACGCGCTGGAGGAGGCGATCGATGCGGGCTGGGACAACCGGCAGGCGATGCGCACAGACCCCGATCTGGCGGCGATTCGCGACACGATGCGGTTCGAGCGTCTGCTCGAGCGCCGGCCGGGCTCGACGCTCGACCTCCCGCCGCTGACCTGGGACACGCTGGAGGAGCGCATGGCGCTCGAGGCGGAGGCGGGGTTCTCCGGCTCGGTGCTGGTGGTGCGCGATGGGGAGATCGTCTTCGACCGGGCGTACGGCATGGCGAATCGCGCCGAGAGGATTCCGAACCGGCCGGACACAATCTACTGCGTCGGCTCGACACCGATCGATTTCACGAAGGCGGGCATCCTGCAGTTGTGGGAGGAGGGGAAGGTCAGCCTCGACGACCCGATCACGGAGTATTTCGACAATGTTCCGCCGGACAAGCAGGGCATCACGATCGAGCACCTGATGACCGGGCGGAGTGGGCTGCGGAACTTCCACGACATCCCGAGCGATCGCGACCCGGACCATTCCTACATCGATCGGGACGAGGCGATGCGCCGCATCTTCTCGTTCCCGCTGCTGTTCGAGCCGGGCGAGGGCGATGCGCACTCGCACTCGGCGTGGGGCGTGGTCGCGGCGATCATCGAGATCGTCAGCGGCCAGACGTACGAGGATTTCACGCGCGAACGCCTGCTCGGGCCGGCCGGGATGGACGACACCTTCAACTACGGGAAGCCCATTCCGGAGGAACGCATGGCGGTCGGGTATTCCGACGTGCAGGACGGTGAGATCAACGCGCCGCCCTACTGGGGGCCGACCTCGTGGCTTGTGAAGGGCAGCGGCGGGATGGTCTCGACGACGCATGACATGCACCGCTGGCACCAGGCGATCTACGGCGGGCTGCTCAGCGAACGTGCACTGCGTCGCTACAACGTCGGCCCTGGCGGGTACAACGAGGGCGGGAGCCAGTACGGGTACGTGATCTGCTCCACCGAGGGGCGGGACACGCGCTTCTACTTCATCAGCAACGCGCTGGATCACCCGGGTCGCCTGACGCGCCTTGCGGATGACCTCGCAGAGCTCGTCTGGGCTGCGGAGCTGCCCCCCTACACGCTGGGGATCATGTTCAACCCCGACAGCGAGGATCGGGTGACGCTCCTGGGCGTCGCGCCCGGGGGCGCGGCGGAGCGCGACGGGCTTCGCGAGGGGGACACGCTGCTGACCGCCGACGGCGAGCCGTTCGGCGTAGACCCGCTCCGCCGCATCAACGACCTGCTTGAGACGGGCAGGCCAATCCGTTTCGAGGTAGCGCGCGATGGGGAACGGGTGGTGGTGACGGTGCGTCCGAACCCGAGATAAGGCGCGCGGATCGGTATCGCCGCTTCTCATGTGTGCCGAGCGTCGGGCGCCGCCGGGGGCGCCCGGCGCCGGCGCGCGCGGCAGAACTGGCGGAGCGCGGATAGATTTGGCCCTATGCAACTCTCCCGGCGCGTCTCCAGTCTCAAGCCTTCCTCCACCCTGGCCGTCACAAACCAGGCGAAGCAGATGCAGCGCGCGGGGGTGGATGTGCTCTCCTTCGCGGCGGGGGAGCCGGATTTCGATACGCCGGATGCGATCAAGGAAGCCGCGATCGCGGCGCTGCGCGAGGGGATGACCAAGTACGCCCCGGTTCCGGGGGACCCTGATTCGCGCGCGGCCGTCGCCGAGAAGCTGCGCGTCGAGAACGGGATCCCCGACATCACGCCGGAACACGTCGTGGTGACGGTGGGCGGGAAGTCTGCGCTCTACCTGCTCTTCCAGGCGTTGCTGGACCCCCCGGCGCCGGGAGAAGGGCCATGGGAGGTGCTGCTTCCGACGCCGGCGTGGGTGAGCTACCCGCCGCAGGTGGAACTGGCCGGGGGCGTGATCCGCGAGTTGCCGACCGAAGCGGCCGGCGACTTCAAGGTGACGCCCGAGCAGGTGCGCGGCGCGATGACCGAGCGGACGCGCATCGTGCTGATCAACAGCCCGAGCAACCCGTGCGGGACGATGTACTCGCCGGAGGAGATCCACGCGATCGCGGATGCGATCGTGGACGGGATCAACACGGTCAGCCCGCACTGCATGGTCATCAGCGACGAGATCTACGAGAAGATCGTCTACGGCAAGCACCGGCACCTGTCGATCGGGTCGATCCCGTCGATCGCCGAGCGCGTGATCACGGTGAACGGGCTGAGCAAGGCGTACTCCATGACGGGCTGGCGCCTCGGGTATCTGGCCGGGAGCGGGAAGACGGGCCTCGACATCGCGAAGGCCTGCGCGACGATGCAGAGCCAAATGACGACTTCGCCGACCACATTTGCGATGGCGGCGATCCCGCAGGCGCTGCTGCGCAGCGCCGACGAGGTGGAACGGATGCGCGTTGCGTTTGCCGAGCGCGCGAGGCTGATCTACGGCCGGCTCTCGGCGATGCCGGGGTTGGTCTGCCCCGAGCCGACGGGCGCCTTCTACGCATTTCCGGATGTCTCGGCACACTTTGGGAAGACGAGCGCCGGCGGGCGATCGATCGGCAGCGCGCTGGACTTCTGTGCGGCGCTGCTCGCGGAGCACCATGTCGCGGCGGTGCCGGGGGAGGATTTCCTCGGCTGCGGGGCGCGCTGTGTTCGGTTCAGCTTCGCGTGCCGCGAGGCGCACATCGAGCAGGGCATGGACCGGCTCGCGGCGTTCCTCGAGGGGCTTTCCTGAGCGCTCGCAGGTTCCCAAAACCCTTGGCGCGTGGTAGTGTCCGGCGCGTGGCGTCCCGTGGGGATGCGCAGCGGCGTGGAGGGCGCGATGGGCGGTCGCGTAGCGAAACGACGGGCGATGGTGTTCGGCGCGGGTGTGCTGCCCCTGGCGGTCGCCGCGTTCGTCGGCGCATTCATGGGCGTCGGCGGGTTCACGTTCGGCTACGGCGAGGGGTGGTCGTACTTCAGCACCGACCCCGCGGCGTGCGCGAACTGCCACATCATGCAGCCCTACTACGACGCGTGGCAGAAGAGCAGCCACCACACCGTGGCGACGTGCGCTGACTGCCACCTGCCCCACGGCTTTGCGCGGAAGTATGTCTCGAAGGCGGACAACGGGTTCTTCCACTCGATGGCCTTCACGCTCAACAACTTCCACGAGCCGATTCAGATCAAGCAGCGGAACCGGAACATCGCGCAGGAGAACTGCCTGTCCTGCCATTCGTCGATGGTGAACGCGACGCTTCCGGCGACGACCGCCGGCGAGACGCTCGCGTGCATCCAGTGCCACGCGGACGTCGGCCACGGGCCGATGTGACCATCGGGCGATGGGCCCAAGGAAGGAGGCTCGGCGTGCCCGAGCAGCGGACCGACGCGCAGACCACCAACCATGCAAACGCCGGCGTGCGCCCGCGCACGCTCGCCGTCACGCTCATCGTGACGGCGATCGCGACGTTCGGGGTGACGGCGCTCCTGGTGTCGATCTTCGGGCGCAAGCAGGAGGCGCGCGTGCCCTTCGTGCGCGTGGTCGGGGTGGACGAGGGCACGACCGACCCTGAGCCCTGGGGCGCCAACTGGCCGCGCCAGTACGACGGGTATCTGCGCACGGTGGACGCCACGCACACGCGCTACGGCGGTTCGAGCGCGATGCCCGAGTC
>JBICHM010000255.1:0-5108 GCA_043101835.1 Phycisphaerales bacterium
CCCGCTCCATCGGGTTCGAGAGACGCTCAGGCGTGCCGGCGATCGTGTCGATCGCGCCGGCGGCGTCGTCCGCCGGGCCGGCCGCCTGCTGCGCCGCCTCGTCGGCCGGCGCACTGGAGGTCTGCGGCGTCTCGCCCTGCGCCGGCTCCTCCGAACCGCCGCAGCCTCCGAGCACAAGGCCCGAAAGCCCGAGCAGCGTCGCGATCGTCCACCCCGTCCGATGTGCGTCAGTCTTCATGGGCGCATACTACCCCCGGAACGGGGCGCGATGACCGACCTTTCGCCGAATCTCGACGGTCCGACCGGGCCGATCCCCCAGCGGATCGACGCCCTCGACGACCCGCGCATCGACGACTACCGAGACGTCCGTGACGCCGATCTTCTCGGACGGCGCGGCGTCTTCATGGCCGAGGGCGACCTCGTCGTCCGCCTGCTCATCGATTCGGCCCGCTTTCGGCCGGTGTCGGTCTTCCTCAGCGAGAAGCGCCTCGACGCGATGGGCGACGCCATTGGCCGCCTCCCCGCCGACACCCCCGTCTATGTGGCGGCGCAGCCGGTCATGGACGACGTGGTCGGGTTCCACATCCACCGGGGCGTGCTCGCCGCCGGGCGGCGCGCGGTCGATTCGACACCAGAGGCGTGCATCGATGCGCTCCCCGGCGGCCCCGGCCTCGTCATCTGCTGCGAGACGCTGGCCAACCACGACAACGTCGGGGGCGTCTTCCGCGCCGGCGCCGCGTTCGGCGCCGGCGCTGTGCTGCTCGACGACCGGTCATGCGACCCGCTGTATCGCAAGGCCATCCGCGTCTCGATGGGGCACGCGCTGCGCGTGCCCTTCGCGCGCCAGGGGAGCACCGCCGAGCACATCGCGCTGCTGCAACAGCGCGGCTTCACCGTCTGCGCACTCGCGCTGACCGAGGGGGTCATCGATCTTCCTGACCTCGTGCGCGATCGCCTCGTTCCCGAACGAATCGCCGTGCTCCTTGGCGCCGAAGGGCCGGGCCTCACCGACGAATCGCTCAACAACGCCGACCTCGTCGTGCGCATCCCCATGGCGCCGGGCGTCGACAGCCTGAATGTCGCCCAGGCCGCGGCAGTGGCGTGCTATGCCCTTCGAGCGCATTGAACACACGCCGTAGGGTGGGCTCCGCCCACTAGGTCCGTGCAATCGCGTCCGACCGTCGGAAGCGGGCAACGCCCGCCCGACTCGTCAGCGCTCCGCGTCGGCGGCACCCACCTCGGTCACGCAGGTCAGCAGCAACCGCCCCGCCTCCGGCGTGATGCCCAGCAGACGCACGCGCCGGCCGTCCTCGAGTTTCAGCACCGCCTCGTCGAAGAGCGGGCCATCCCCGGCCAGCGCCGTGAGGATGCGCTCGGCAGGCAGGCGCTCGTACACCTCGGCGGGAAGCCACTCGCGCAGCTGCGCGACCGTCCAGCTGCGCGGCAGATCGAGGCGCCCGGCGTGGGGTGTCGCGGTGAGCACCCACAGCGAGCCGTCGGTCATGATCACCGGCTCGATCGTCGCCGCGATGACACGATCGCCATCCGCCCCACGGATGCGCGCGCCGAAGGCCACCTTGCCGGCGTCGGTAAAGTTCGCCTGGAGCTCGCGCAGGCGCACCGGCCAGGGCGAGTCGCGGTTGGCCATCCAGCGCGGCAGCTTCACATTCAGCCACGCGTTGGCCTGCGACGCCGTGACCGACACCGTCCACACCTCGCCGACCGGCCGACCTCGATGCACCGTGTTCACGACGCCCCGCTCGACCTGCTCGGCGAGATCGATCGTCTTCGGGTCGGCCGGATCAACGCTGCGCCACCAGGTGGGCGCCTTCGCCGCAAGCGTCGCGGCGCCGATCACCGCCACCGTGCCGACGCCGATCAGCGCCAGCACGCTGATGACGATCGCGCGGAACATCGCGCGCCGGTTCGATCCGAGCGCAGGCGGGACAATCGCGCCCCCGCGGCGCGAGCCGGACGCTTCGGGCGCGTCCACTTGCCCGAGCATTCAGCCCTCGAACCGTTGCACGATGATCGTGTTGTTCTGGCCGCCGAACCCGAAGGAGTTCGAGAGCGCCGCGCGCACGCCGCCCGAAGCCGACAGGTCGCGAGCCTTGTTCGGCGCATAGTCGAGGTCGCACACCTCGTCGGGGTGGTTGAGATTGATCGTCGGCGGCAGCCAGCCCGTGCGGATCGCCTGCAGGCAGGTGATGAACTCCACCGCGCCTGCGGCCTGGATGAGGTGCCCCATCATGGACTTGATCGACGACACCGGCACCTGCTTCGCCCGGTCGCCGAAGACGGCCTTGATGGCCTTCGACTCGATCGAATCGTTCTCCTTCGTGCCCGTGCCGTGCGCGCTGATGTAGTGCACACCCGGGCGCCCGTCTGCGCCGAGGGTCTCGGGGTCGATGCCCGCCTGGCGGAGCGCCCCGCGCATCGCCGCCTGCGCACCCTCGCCATTGGGCTCGATGTCGGTGATGCGGAAGGCATCAGCGCTCGAGCCGTAGCCGGCGACCTCCGCGAGAATCGTTGCGCCGCGCCGCTGCGCATGCTCGAGCGTCTCGAGCACCACGACGCCGGCGCCCTCGCCCATGACGAAGCCATCGCGTGTGCGGTCGAAGGGGCGCGGCGCCGCGGGCGGATCCTCGCGCCGCGTGCTCATCGCCGTCAGCCGGATGAACCCCGTCATCCCGAGCGGGTGGATCATCGTGTGCGCGCCGCCGGCGAGCATCACGTCCGCGCGCCCCTCGCGCAGGATCTCGAACGCCTCGCCGATCGACTGCGTGCTCGCGGCGCACGCCGTCATGCAGTTGAAGCCCGGGCCGCCGGCCTCGAAGGCCTCGGCGATGTGCGCCATCGCCACGTTCGGCTCCTGCTCGTACTCACCAGCGCGCGTCATCGATTCGAGCGCTATCTTCGCCCACGCCACCGAATCGGTGTCGCGCTTCTCGGCGTCCCAGCCGGCGAGGTTGCTGGCGACCATGGATGGGAAGTCCGGCCGCCCCTCGCCGAAGCCGAAGTACAGCCCGACGCGCCGCGGCGCGAGCGACAGCCCGGGCGCACGCGCGCCGTCGGGCTTCGACACGTCGCCGAGGCCGGCCTGTTTCCACGCATCCGCCGCCGCCGCGAGCGCGAACTTCGTATGCGCCGACGCCTCCCCGTAGCGCGACGCGTCGGCGTAGCGCTGCGAGAGGTCAGGCGCAGGCGTCTCGGCGGCGAAGTCGGTCGCGAAGGTGGACGCGTCGAAGTGCGTCACGCGACCCATCGCGCTCCGCCCCTCCATCAGCGCCTGCCACACCGGCTCGATGCGATCGCCCAGGGGCGTGCACCAGCCGGCGCCCGTCACGACGATGCGGTGTGTCCCGTCGGGTCGCTTCACTCGTCGCCCTCGTCATCGGAGCCGAGGTTGAGCTTGTCCGGGTTCAGCACACGCACGAGGCCGTCCTTCAGGCGGCGCTCGGCGAAGTTGATGATGAGCCCGAGTTCGAGGTCCGCCGCGCGCAGCTGCGCACGCAGGGCGGTGCGGTCGAGGCCGTCGATCTCGCGGCGCTCGGCCATCAGCTGCACCGCGAAACGGTCGTTCACATACATCCCCAGCTCCACCTCGCCGACCGGCTCGCCCTTGTAGGCGACCGGCACGCGATGGCGCAGGGCGAACGACACGCCCTCCTTCTCGAGTTCGATGCCCAGCGCCTTCTCGTAGACCGACAGGTCGAACCCGGGGCCGAGGCTCTTGTGCACCTCGATGGCCGAACCGATGACCTTGCGGCTCACCTCGGTCAGCTGCGGGTCCAGATCCTCCGTTCGCACGCTCCGTCGCTCGGTGTTGGGCATGGTGGGTCTCCTTGAGAGTGGTAGGGACGATCGCGTCAGACGGCGCGAAGCACCAACGCGGCGTTCTGGCCGCCCAGGGCGTTCGTGCACACGAGCATGGTTCGGATCTTCGCGTCGCGCGACGGCGCCGCGCCGGCCTGCAGGTCCTCCGGGCAGCCGCCGGCGTGGATGCGCGCCGGGAGCGTCTGGTGACGCACGCACAGGGCGGCCGCGGCGACGGCCGCGCCGCCCGCGCCTGCCATCCCCTCGCCGATCGCCGGGGGAAGCGTCACCAGGGGGATCTCCGCCAGACGTGCGCCGAAGGTGCGCCGCAGCGCCGTGGCCTCGCTGGCGTCCATCATCGCCTCGCCGGAGGCGTGGGGCAGGATCGCGTCGATGTCCGAGGCTTTGACATCCGCATCGTCGAAGGCGTTCTCGATCGCGCGCACGAGGCCCTCGGCCCGGCGCTCGGGGTCGAATCGCTCCGGCGCGTGCCCCGCGCCGAACCCGATGACCTCCGCGTACACCCGCGCCCCGCGCGCCCGCGCCTTCTCGCCGTCCTCGACGACCACCAGCCCGCCGACCTCGCCGAGCAGCCCGCCCGGCGCGTCCGCGGCGTACGGTCGCGCAAACGCCGCGCCGTCCGGCGCATCGCCCGTCTCCGCCAGGCGCCCCAGCACCTGCATGCGCAGCAGGCCCATCGGGTTCACCTTCGACTCAGCGCTGCCCGCGAAGCACGCGTCCGCGGCCCCGCGCCGAATCACGCTCCGCGCCTCGCCGACCGACAGCAGCCCGCTGGCCTCCGAGCAGGTGATCGTGTTCGACGGCCCCTTGGCGCCGTGGATGATCGTCACATGACACGCCAGCATGTTGGGCAGGTATTTCAGCAGCCACAGCGGCGTCAGGTTGTTCATCCCCGACTCGCCCCACTTCGGCAGGCTGAAGGCGCCGTCGTCGCCCACGGCCGAGGCCATCGCCATCGACATCTCGGGCACATCGCATGCGATGAGGCCGGCGCCGATCTGGCACCCAAGGCGCGACGGGTCGTAGGTCGGGTCGCCCTCCTCGCCGTTGGTCGCCGCCTCGCGCGTGACCAGCGACGCGTCCTGCGCCGCCGTGCGCGCCGCCGCGACCGCCAGGTCGATGTCCCGCGCCATCACCTTCACGGCCTTGCGGTAGCTCTTGGGCACATAGTCCTTCGCGGAGAAGTCCCGCACCTCGGCCGCGAGGCGGCTGGGGAACCCCGCCGGGTCGAAGCGCCCGATGCGATTGATCGCGCTGCGCCCGGAGAGCAG
>JBICHM010000256.1:0-10909 GCA_043101835.1 Phycisphaerales bacterium
ACGCGATCTTCAACTCCGCGGCGCGAATCGCGTCGCGCCAGTCGGTGCGCACTTCGTCGTACGTGTCGGCGCTGAAGACGACCTCGCGCCCGTCGGCAAATCGGTGCACCGGCATGGCGTAGAAGAGCGCATCGGCGTGGGCGACCGCGGCGCTCGGGCTCTCGAAACCGGCGCGCTCGAGCGCATCGCTGTCGAGTGCGCCCGCCTGCGCCGCGCCGTGAATCGCGTGCATTGCGTCCCACGCGGCGCGGCATTCGTGGTGGAGGTCGATGCCGAACGCGCCCATCAGGGGCGAGATCATGCTGCGCCAGCCGCGGCTCGGCGCCTCGGAGGCGATCTCGAACGGGTTGGCCTTGTCGATGAACCGGTCGAAGTAGCGCTGATACATGACCCGGCGCACGGGCAGGCGGCGCAGCTCGAACTCGCGCGGACCGAAGGCGTCGGCCGGGGCGATGTCGCCCTTGGCGGGCATCTGCCAGACGCTCTGCCCCTGCTCCGTCAGCGTGTACTCAACGAAGCGTCGGGCGAGTTCGGGGTTCGGCCCGCCTCGCAGGATGGAGACCGGGTCGGGATCGACGAAGACGAGGCCTTCGGGGTCGATGTACCCCACACGCGACGTCTCCGGCCCCCCACCGGGCTCGCGGAGCGCCTGCGACTGGTACCGCCCGTAGAAATCGATCGCAAGACCCGCCGCGGCTTCGCCGGCGCTGACATCCAGCGGCGCCTTCGTTGACGACGCGGCGAAGTACTGCGCGTTGGCGCTCATCGCGCGCAGCGTGCGCCAGCCCTTCTCCCAGCCGTAGTTGTTGAGGATCGACTCGAAGGTCGTTGCGACCGAGCCGCTCTGGCGCGGGTCGGCAAGCGCAACCCAGCCGGCGTAGCGGTGGTCGGTCAGCGACTCCCAGTCGCGCGGCGGCTCGAGGTCGAGCCGATTGAGCACATCGCGGTTGTACACGATGCCGAAGGACGACATCGCGGTGCCGAGCCAGTGCTGGTCGGGGTCGTAGATGACCGCGGCGCCGACGCTGTTGTCGCCGAACCACTCGTCGAGCTGCGCCTGCGGGTAGTCCATCGGCACGGAGAGAGGCAACATGCCCTCGCGCCCACCCGGCAGGTCGATGGCGACGCCGCGCTTCATCTGGTCGTGCTCATATGAGCCGCCGCCAAAGAGGATGTCGTAGGGCATCGTGCCGGGCGGGCAGGACCCGTCGGCGGCAATATCGCCGCGCCGGTACGCGGCGTCGTACTGGGCGATCAGCTGCTTGCGGATCTCGCTCGTGCCGCCGGGCTGGCGGAAATCAACCCAGACGGGCTCGCCGTAGCGCAGCTCGTGCCACTCGCTGAAGCCGCGCGCAAACTCGATGCGCAGGTGCTCGATATGCGGCGTGATGACGACGAGGCGCGCCTCGCCAGCATCGGGCGCACGCCCGGCGTCGGTCGGCCGGAAGAGGAAGGGCACGCCCAGGATGACGACAAGCGACGCAACGACGGCGAGTCTTGCGGGGTTCATCCGTCGTCTCCGGTCAGTTCGCGTCGGGGAGGATGTCGATCACCACCGGCATGTGGTCGCTGGTGGCGGTGTCGTCGCGCTGCACGCCGATCGCTTCGAGCGTCGCGTCGGAAAGCACGGAGGCGTCGAAGATGAAAGCGTTGGCGATGCGGGCGCCGGCGTCGCCGACGAGGGCGTAGTCAAGACGCCCCGGCGCGAAGCGGCTGCCCTGCTCACGCCAGCTCACGCGCACCCGCTGGCCCAGGTTCGGCGTGTCGGCGACGACAAGGTCGCCGCCGTCGGCGTCGGTCCCGCTGGCGAGCAGCGCCTGCGGCGCGGGATCGCCGACGAGATTGAAATCCCCGGCGATGACGACCATGTCGGGCGCGTCAGCGCGCATCGCCTGCAGGAGCGCCGCGCGGATAGCGCGGGCCTCGGCAAGGCGCTGGCTGTCCTCCTCGCCCGCGTACCCGCCGCAGCACTTCAGGTGCAGGCTGGTGGCGACGAGGTCGCCGACGGGCGTGCTGATGCGCGCCGCGGCGACGCGGATGCCGCGGGAATCGTCGACCTTGGGATCTCCGGCGCTGTCCGGTCGGAGCGTGCGCGTCTCGATGCGCTGCATCGGATGGCGGCTGATGATCGCGACGCCGCGTTCGCCGCCCTTGATGGCCGTCCAGACAGGCGTGTCCTCGCTGTAGTTGAACCAGGTCGCGAGCTCGTCCTCGGTGACGGGCGGCGCATCACGGTTGCGGTCGTCCCACTCCTGCACGAGCACGACATCGGGCTTGAGCGCGTGCAGGACACGGTCGAACGGCTCGGGGTTGCCCATCGGCGAGCCCCAGAGGACGTTCCAGGACAGGACGCGCACAGCGTCGTCGGGGCGCGCAGGGACCTCGATGTCCAGTCGCTCCGGCGCGGGAGCTAGCTCCGGGGGGTGGAGCCGCACCGCACCCTGATTCCAGACCTCTCGAAGCCTCCGACTATCTTCCGCGAGAGCTGCAACGACAATGTTGCCGCCGAGCTGCGGCAAGTCGCCCTTAGGAACTCGATCCAATCTGATTTCAAACTGATCCGAGGCATGAGACGGCGCGAAAAGCACCCCATATGCGGAATGCGCAATAGGTGTGACCGGCCCATCGCGAGCGAGCAGTCTGGCCGTGACACCGGTAGAGAAGCTCAAGGAAAGGTCTGCGCCCCAAACGACCGCCGGGTCGTACCTCGCGAGCCTCAGGCCGGTCTCTGCGTCTCCATCAGCGTCAATGTTGATGTTGACTGTGAAGCGAGAGTTCTGAAGCGAGGTCACCTCGCCGGTTTGCACACGAATGTAGAGGTACTCGGCGTCCGCAACAGCCCAGACACCTTCTGGCCAGTCATCGAATTCTCCATCGAGCTCGATCACGGGCTCTGCTGCCGCAGAGGTCACAATCCCGAGAAGGCCGGCGACGATCAGGGGGAGGTGCTTCATGCCAGAAGCGTAGCGGCGGTCGGGGCCAAACGCGGGCGAGTTGACCGGGGGGGACCGGGGGCGTCACAATCACCGATTCCCGGCCGGAGTGGCGGAACTGGCAGACGCGGCGGATTCAAAATCCGCTGGCCGCAAGGTCTTGAGGGTTCGAGTCCCTCCTCCGGCATGCTTGCACACCCGGCGCGACGATGCGCTTCACCAGACCTTCACGAAGGATCGCCCCCATGGCCGACCAGCCCGCCCAGCAGCAGTCCCGTCAGATTCAGCTCCGCATCGACGAGTCGAAGATGACGACGACCTACGCGAACACCATCCGCACCTCGACCACGCTCGACGAGGTGGTGCTCGACTTCGGGCTGAACATGCCCATGCAGGCGGCGCCCAACCAGGCCCCGATGATGGTCTTCGCCGTCGGCTCGCGCGTCGTCCTCAACTGGGCCAGCGCCAAGCGCCTCGCCGCGACGGTCAGCCAGGCCGTGAACGCCTACGAGGAACGCCACGGTCAGATCGACATCAACCCCCCCGGCCAGCCCGCCACCGAAGGCTGATCGGCCGGCGCCGACACTCAGAGAATGCGACGCGCGCGCGGGTATGACCCCAGCACGGTCAGGCTCGCGCAGTGTTCGCGCGCGCCCTCGATCGCGCGCTGCACGCGATCATCGTCGCGGTGCCCCTCGGCGTCGACGAAGAACGAGTAGCGCCAGTTCTCGCGACCGCTGGGGCGCTTGTCGATGTGCGTGAGGTTGACGCGCGCCAGGTCGAACTCGATCAGCACGCGCGCAAGCGCGCCGGGCTTGTCCTCGGTCTGGAAGTGGATCGAGGTCTTGTCATCGCCCGTGCGCCCCGCGGCCTGACGCGCGATCACGAAGAAGCGCGTGATGTTGTTGGGGTTGTCCTCGATGTCCTCGAAGATCGTCCGCACGCCGTAGAGGTTGCCGGCGAGGCTGCTGGCGATCGCGGCCGAGCCGCTGGCCGGGTCCGCCTCCTGTTCGTCACGCGCCGTCATGACGGCGCGGCTCGTGCTCGCGGCGGGTATGAGCTCGGCCTGCGGGTACTGCGTCGCCAGCCACTTGCGGCATTGCGGGAAGACCTCGGGCTTCGAATGGATGCGCCGCACCTGCGCCGGCTCGCAGTTGGCGAGCAGATGGTGGCGGATGGTGATGAGCACCTCCGCGTACACATTCACCTGGCCGGCGGAGTCGCGGAAGGCGTCGAGCGTCTCGGCGATGCCTCCCATTGTGGAGTTTTCGATCGGCACGAGCCCGTAGTCCACATGCCCGCGCGCCACCTCGGTGAAGACGCCGTCGATCGCGCGCAGGTCTTCGTACGCCACCGATGCGCCGAAGTGCGTCACAGCCGCCTGGTGGCTGAATGAGCCGGGCGGGCCGAGGTACCCGATGCGCAGCGGCTGCTCGATGGCGAAGGAGCCGCTCATCAGCTCGCGGTAGACGCCTTCGATCGCGCGATCGGAAAGCGGGCCGGTGTTCATCGCGATGACGCGCTTGAGCACCTCCGCCTCGCGATGCGGGGCGTAGATCGGCACGCCGGTCGCGCGCTTCACCTCGCCGACGCGCGAGACGATCGACGCCCGCTCGTTGAGCAGGGCGATGAGCCGGTGGTCGATTTCGTCGATGCGCACGCGCAGGCCGTCGAGCTCGCCCGGTGCGGGCGGCTCGGCGGCGCGCCGGGGTCCGGAAGGGTCCGGCGCAGGCTGCGGCGGCTCGGGCGTCTGGTCGTCTGGGCTGCTCATGGGCCCCCTTTTCATCGGTCCGGAAGGTTGCTGGGCTGACGCCCGCCGGGCCGAAGGGAGAAACACGCCCGCCCCGACCCGGAACAACCGGATAACCCGCGGCGGGCGCTGCGGGAATCGCACGCGTCGAGGATAGTCGGGCCCATGAACAACGCCGGGGCAGATCTCGAACGCCTCGCCGCCAGCGCCGCGGCCGGGCTCGACGCCCTCCCGTGGGGCGCGCACGCCCTTGCGGCGGCGGCGCTCATCGCCGGCCTCATCATGTGGCTGAGCGGGCGGAAGTTCGTGCGCCCGCTCTACGCCCTGCTCTTCGCCCTCGGCGGAGCCGCGATCGGCTTCGCCGGCCCCTCCGCCGTGGGCCTGCACGCCGACCCCTATCTCGGCCTCGGCATTGGCCTGCTCGTCGGCTTCCTTGTCAGCGCCATCGTGTACCGCTTCACGATGGCCTTGACGCTCGCCGGCGTCGCGGCCGTCGTGGCGCCGATGTTCGTCGCCGCGGCCATCAATATCTCGCAGGCTCGCGCGGCCTCCGACGGCTTCCCCGACCCGGACGCCATGGTGGCCGATCTGCTCGGCGACATGTCGGAAGACGACTCCATCTTCGCGACGAACGAGCCGCCGATAACCATCGCCGATGATGCGCGGCGGTCCGAGAACTCCGAGGAGGCGTCGGTGCTCGACGGCCTCGAGATTGCGGCGATCGAGGCCTCGCTGCGCATCCGTCGCGTGGCGCTTGCGCTGTGGTCGGACGCGATCGACCGGTTCGACGCCATGCCGCCGCTGCACCGCCTGCTGATGCTGCTGGCGCTGCTCGGGGGCGCCGGAGCCGGGTTTGCGCTTGGGTTCAGCTTCCCTGGGAAGGTGGCGGCGATCGCGACGGCCTTTGTCGGCGCCGCGGTGTGGCTGGGCGGCGCGTCCTGGATGGCGACGCTCCTGAGCGTGCCGCCGACGCGCGTCGGGCTCGCCACCCCCCTCTCCTGGCTGCTGGTGTGGCTGGCGGTCTCCATCGCCGGGACGCTCATCCAGTGGACCGCGCTCCGGCCTCGTGCCGATGAGAGCCGCTGACTCGCGCAGTTGTGCGCCAGGCAGAAAGACGGGCTCCCATGTCAGCACTTGCCGCCATCCCGCCGTTCGTTGCGCAGCAGGTCCCCGAATCGCATCCGGCCGCGCTGCTGGAGACGATGTTCGACAAGCGATGGGATCTGCTCACACGCCCGCAGGACCTCACCGAGTCGCTGTCGCACCTGGGCGTCGTCTGGGCGATGATCTTCGTCGTCCTGGGCACCATCTGTGTGCTGGCGGGGTACCGTTGGCACAAAGCGGTGATCCTCGTCCTCGCGCTGCTCGCCGGCGGCGCCGCCGGGCGGATGCTCGGCGAGCAGATCGGCGTCGCGACAATCGTGACCGGCATCTCCGGCGCCGCACTGCTGGGCGTCCTCGCCTGGCCCGTCCTCCGCTACACGGTTGCGCTGTTCGCGGGCATCGCCGGCGCGTTCTGCGGCGCCAACGTATGGTCCGCGGTCGGCCAGCCGCCGGAGCAGCACTACATCGGCGCCATGATCGGCCTGCTCGTCCTGGGCATGATGGCCTTCATCGCCTTCCGACTCGTGATCATCGCCTTCACCGCGATCGGCGGCGCCAGCCTGCTGGTGCTCGGCTCGCTGTCGATGCTGCTGCGCCTCGAGGCGTGGCGCTCGGGCATCGAGTCTTCGCTCGCCGACCACCCGCTCGCGATCCCCGTCATCGCCGGATCGCTGATGGTCGTCGGGATCATCTTCCAGCAGGGCGGCGGCCTGAAGGGGCTGCTGGAGTCCGCCAACAGTGTGGACGCCCAGACCGGCAAGAAGAAGCCCGCCGCGGCCTGAGGCCCGGCGGTTCGCAACGACATGCTGACGGTGTGCACGACGCGACCGCGCTCAGCGGTCGCTGTCGTTGACGGCCAGAGGCGGCACGCCGGCGGGCGGCGCGTCGGTGCGGAGTCGACTGGTCTGCTGGAGCCCGGCGCGATGGGCTGCCTCCTGCATGCCCGACACGAAGAAGATCAGCACGATGACGCCCGCGGCAGAAAGCACCGCGGCGAGGCGCCGGGCGCGGCTCGGGAAGAGCGTCGGGGCGTGCATCTCCGGCGGGCGGACACCGAGCAGCGGGGCCGTGGCGAGGCGGAGGTAGTACCACGCCGCGATGGCCGAGTTCAGTGCGAGAATGACCACGAGGGCGTACTCGCCGGCGGCGAGGCCGCTCGTGAAGAGCGCCAGCTTGCCCCAGAAGCCCAGGAGCGGCGGGAAGCCGAGCAGCGACAGGGCGCAGATGACCATCGACCACCCGAGCCAGGGGTGCGTGCGGCACAGGCCGGCGATGTCGTCGAGGGTCTCGGCCTCGACGCGCTCGCCCCGCTCGTTCTCGCGCTCGAGACACGCGATGACGGCAAAGGCGCCGAGATTCATAACGCCGTAGATGGCCAGATACAGCAGCGCGCCGCCAAGGCCGTTGCTGGCCGGGCGCGTCGGGTCGCCGGGCCCGGCAAGCAGACCGACAATGATGTATCCGGAGTGCGCGACCGACGAGTACGCGAGCATGCGCTTCACGCTGTACTGCATGAGCGCGAGCGCGTTGCCGATCGTCATCGTCGCGGCGGCCATCACCCAGAGCGTGACGCGCACGGCGTCGGGCAGCGCCTCTCCCTCGGGGCCGAACCGCCAGCCGACCGCAGAGAGAATGGCGATCAGCGCGAGGAAGCCCGCCGCCTTCGGCGCGAAGGCGAGATACGCCGCGACAGGGGCCGCTGCGCCCTGATAAACATCTGCGGCGTAGAAGTGCATCGGCACCGCGGCGATCTTGAACGCGATGCCGACGATCGAAAAGAGCACGCCGGCGAGCGCAAGCGTCGGGATGCCGTTCGGATCCGCAGAGAGCGCGGTCCAGATGGCCGGCAGGCTGGTGGTGCCCGTGGCGCCGTAGAGCATCGCGAAGCCGTAGAGGAACATCGCGGCGCCGAAGGCCCCGAGGAAGAAGTACTTCACGCCCGCTTCCTGGGCGCGAAGGCGCGATGAACCGGTCGCGACCATGATGTACGTCGGAAGGCTGGTCAGTTCGAGCGCGAGAAAGAGCCAGATCAGGTCGTCGGCGGTCGCGCAGAGCATGACGCCGGTGACGCTGAAGAGGAAGAAGGCGTAGAACTCGCCGCGCGTCGCGCGCAGCGGGTCGAACGCCCGACCCTTCTCGATGGCCGTCTCGAAGGCGCGATCCACCGTGCCGGCGAGCAGCGGCAGGATGAGCAGCGCAACAAGCGCGATGACCGTCTTCGCGTAGGGCAGGATGTTGGGCAGGTTGACCTCGGCGACACCGGTCGGCGAACGCGTGCCGAGGTACGCGGCCCCGGCGAGACCGAGGCCCGTAATCAGCGCCGCGCTGCGCCGCGCGACCGCGGTGCGCGCCAGGCCGAGCAGCATCACCACGCAGGTGACCGCGAAGAGCAGAATCTCAGGGTGCAGCAGCTGGAGTTTCTCGATCACAGCCCGGCCTCCTGGCTGGCAGGCGCCTGCACGACCGGCGTGGGCTCACCCGACTCAACTTCACTGACCTGCGGGGCCACGCGGAACTCCTCGGGGATCTCCGGCTCGTCAGCGCCGGGCAGGTAGCCCTGCACCATCGAGAGGGTCTGGCGGGTCGGCGCCTCGAGCGTGTGCAGCACGGGCGTCGGGTAGAGGCCGAGCACGAGGCAGAGCACCGCAAGCGGCGACAGCACCAGGATCTCGCGCAGCGAGAGGTCTGTCGGCAGCGTGTGCTCGCCGTCGTGATGCCCGTGGCCATCGGGCTCCTTCAGCGGGCCGAAGACGATGCGCCCGACCATGTAGAGCAGGTAGATCGCCGCAATGATCACACCGCTGGCGGCGATCGATCCGTAGATCGGGCCGAGCACGCCGCCGGTGGCGCCGGGCAGGTCGCCCCACACCGCGCCGGCCTGGAATGCGCCGAGCATCGTGAGGAACTCGCTGACGAAACCGTTGAGGCCGGGCAGGCCGACGGACGCCATGGTGAAGAAGACCATGAAGAAGGCCCAGACGGGCATCTTCGCGGCGAGGCCGCCGAGCTCGTCCATCGAGCGCGTGTGGTAGCGCTCGTAGATCATGCCGATGCAGAGAAAGAGGGCGCCGGTCGAGAGCCCGTGATTGATCATGTACAGCACGGAGCCGGTGGCGCCGGCCATGTTCAGCGCCGCGAGCCCGAGCACGCAGAAGCCCAGGTGGCTCACCGACGAGTACGCAACCAGCTTCTTCACATCCCGCTGCGCCCAGCAGACCAGGCCGGCGTAGATGATCCCGATCAGCGCAAGCGTCGCGAGCGCCGGCGCGACGCCGACGATCGCCTGCGGCGCAAAGGGGATCGCGAAGCGATACAGGCCGTAGGTGCCGAGTTTGAGCAGCACGCCGGCGAGGATGACCGAGCCGGCGGTGGGCGCCTCGGTATGCGCCAGCGGCAGCCAGGTGTGCACCGGGAAGACGGGCACCTTCACCGCGAAGCCCGCGAGCATCGCCAGCAGCACCCAGAACTGCTCGCCGGCCGACATGCGCTGCGCGGCGCGCAGGAGATGGTCGATCTCAAAGGACCACTGCCCGAAGTGGGCGAAGGCCTCGCTCGGCGCGATCGTCGTATGGAACCAGGCCACATAGACCAGGCCGGCGAGCGTGAGGATGGAGCCGGTGAAGGTGTAAAGGAAGAACTTGATCGACGCCGCGCGACGATTCGTGCTGCCCCACTCGCGGATGAGCACAAACATCGGGGCGAGCGTGAACTCGAAGCAAAGGTAGAAGAGGATGATGTCACGCGAGGCAAAGACGCCGGTCATCGCCGCCTGCAGCACGAGCAGCGAGGCGTAGAAGAGGCGCGGACGCGTGGTCACGGCGGTGAAGGAGCCGGCGATGCAGATCGGCCCGAGCAGGACCGTCAGCAGGATCAGCAGCATCGCGACGCTGTCGGCGCCCACGCTCAGACGCACGCCGAGCGAGTCGATCCAGTTCCACGACGCGGCGAACTGGTAGGTCGCGGCGTCGTTCCCCGCCCAGTTGAAGTTGAATGCCGCGACGATCCCCACCGCGAGCGCGAGCAGCGACCACGCGAACGCAAGCCACTTGGCCTGACGCTCCGGGCCGAGCCCGACGACCAGGGCGCCGGCGAGCGGGATAAGCATGAGCAGCGCGAGCGTCACAGCAGGCCTCCCGTCGCGAGAAGCAGCGAGAAGATGCTGCGGAGGAGATCCATCACGCTCGTGATCGGGTTGAACTGCGCGCTGACCATCCAGGCGAGCAGCGCGAGAGCAGCGAGACCGCCGCCCATGCCCGCGGCGTAGCCCTGGAGCATCCCGCCCTGGCTCGGACGGATGATGCGACCGAAGAAGTGCGGCAGTCGCCCGAAGAGGTCGACCAGCCCGTCGATGAGCACCTTGTCGAGCAGCGCGAAGATGTGCGCCAGCACGAGCAGCGGCACGCGGATGATCGCGTTGTAGATCTCATCGACATACCACTTGTGCTCCGCAGCCGTTGCGAGGCCGCCGAGGCGCTTCTTGAGCGCATCGGCGCGGCTTGTCGCGGCCTCGGTGCGACCGGCCAGGTGCAGCCAGTAGGCGATGCCGATGCCGATCAACCCGATGACGCCCGACACGAAGTACATCACCTTGTGCGGATCGCCGAGGCCGAAGAAGTCGGCGTGTGCCTGCGTCTCGCCCTCGTGCGGCTCGAGGTAGTGCACGCTCGAGCCCTCGGGCAGCACGACGGCCGCCGCGGTCGAGCGACCGACCATGTCGCTCGCCCAGCCGTGGTCGCCCATGAAGTACGGGATCGCCGCGGCGAAGGAGCCGACGGTCAGCACGATCAGCACGAGGTTGATCGCCCAGCCCGGCGCGTGCGGGTGGAAGCCGTGGCCGTGGCCATCGTCGGTGTGCGCATCGTCGTGGGCGTGATCGTCGTGGGCGCCGTGGTCGTCATCGCCCGGCTCGTAGTGCACCGGACCCATGAAGACGCGGAAGAAGACGCGGAACGAGTAGTACGCCGTCATGCCCGCCGTCAGCAGGGCGAGAAGACCAAGCGCCTGGAAGCCGGGGCCCTGCGTGACGAAGGCCTCGGCGATGATCATGTCCTTCGAGAAAAAACCGCTCGTGAAGGGGAAGCCGGCCAGACACAGGCAGCCGGCGAGCAGCGCGATCCCCGTG
>JBICHM010000257.1:0-3885 GCA_043101835.1 Phycisphaerales bacterium
ACGAAACGCCGGCGTCTCCCCGGCTCCGTAGGCCTCGAGGAGTTCCTCGTCCGTCCGGTCGTCCACCACCCGGGGGGTGTGCTGGGGCTGCGATGCGCCGATGGCTGACTCTCCTTCGGTGGCGGGGCGTGCGGGTCCCGCCTGCGGCCTTCGAACCGCTCCACATTGTTAGACGCAAGATCAAGCCCGGGGTTCCACCGGGTGGGCCGGCGGACGGGGAATCGTTCTTCATCGGCCGGCTCGCTCGGTGCGTGTGACCGTCCGAGAAGCCCTCAGGGGGCGTCGCCCTCGGGTTCGTCGTCGGGCGCGGGGCGATTCGCGCCGAGCGGGGCGGCGGCGACGCGCCCGGCGGTGCGCAGCGCGCGCTCGGCTGCGATCTGCGGGTCCATCGCGACGGGCACGATGAGGCTGAACATGGACCCGTTCCCCGGTTCGCTGACGAGCTGGATCGAGCCCTGGATGAGGTCGGCGAGTTCCTTGCAGATCGCGAGGCCCAGCCCCGTGCCGGTGTGTTCGCGCACGAGGCCGGTTTCGACGCGCGTGAACTTCTCGAAGATGCGCTCCTGGTCTTCCGGCGCGATGCCGGGGCCGGTGTCGAGCACGCTGATGCGCACGCGCGGCGAGTCGTCGGCGCCGCGGAGGCGCTCGGCGCGAAGCGTGACCTTCCCGCTCTCGGGCGTGAACTTCACGGCGTTGGAGAGGAAGTTGAAGACGATCTGCTGGAACTTCCGCGCATCGGTCTCGATGATCGGCGCTTCGCGATGGGCGGCGACGCCGGCGGGCAGTTCGAGCGAGACCTCGATGTTCTTGCGGTCCGCCTGTGGCCGGATGAGCGCGACGAGCCCTTCGCAGGCGGCCGAGACGCTCATCTTCTCGACGTGCAGATCGACCTTGCCGGCCTCGATGCGCGCCATCTCGAGAAGCTCGTTGATCATCTCCAGGAGCGTGCGCCCGGCGCTGAGGATGTGCTCGAGATAGCGCGTGCGCTTCGCGAACTGGGCGGGGTCGACGCGCACCTGCCCGCCGTCGTCGGGGGTCTCGGTGCGCGCGATGCCGATGAGCAGTTCGGCGAAGCCGATGATGGAGTTCAATGGCGTGCGGAGTTCGTGGCTGACGGTGGCGAGGAAGTCCCCCTTCAGCTGCGCCGCCTCGTGCAGCGAACGGTTGGCTTCGGAGAGCTCGGCGACCTTGAGGTCGAGTGAGGCGTTGATGCCGCGGAGGCGGTCCTGCGTCTCTTCGAGGCTGACGAGCATGCTGTTGAAGGCTTCGCCGAGTTCCTCGAACTCATCGCCGGTCTGGATGTCGGCGCGCACGCCGACGCCGCCGCCCTCGCGGATGCGCTCGGCCGTGTCGCGCAGCTTGCGCACCGGGCCGAGGATGATGCGCATGGTGATGAGGTAGAAGAGCCCGATCGCCAGTGCGCCCACGATGAGCGCCGTCACGAGCAGGTAGAGGCGCCCGATGAACAGCTGGCTGGCGACGCGGCTGGACCGGTGCTCGACGAGCACGAAGCCGACGAGATCGCCGGCGGGCGCGCGGTCGGCGCGCGCGTAGCGGTACGCGCGTCCGCTCGATGCGCGAAGGACGTCGACATACTCCTCGCGCTCCGCGTCGTTGCGGAGCGCCGCGAGCGCGCGGGCGGCGAAGCCGTCGCGCTCGTCGAGATCGTCGAAGTCCGCGGGCGTGACGTAGGAGACGAGGACGCGCGGGACGTTCTCCGTGCGCTCCGGCGCCTGGTCGTTCGGACCGGCCTCGACGAGGGGATCGAGGAAGCGGTCGACGGGGACGTAGAGGTTGGCAAGGTCCGGCCAGATGTCGGCGATGCGACGGGAGGCCTCGAGCTGGCTCTGGTCGACGAGCGCGCCGGCCTTGATCCACGGCACCGAGACGGCCGCGGTCATGATCAGCAGCACGGCGGCGCCGAAGAGGATCTGGCATTTCTGGGCGAGCGAGATCCCGAGGGTCATCGACGGGAGTCTACCAGTCGCCACGACGCCCCCCTGCCGGCGCGTTCGGGCGCCGGGTGCGGCCGGTGGTTCAGACGCCGGCGGCGCCGGGCCTCGGTCGTCCGTCGCTCCACTCGACACGCGGCCCCTCGCTCCAGAGGGTCTCGAGGTCGTAGTAGGCGCGCGCGTTTGGTTCGAAGATGTGCGTCACGACATCCACGAAGTCGAGGACGATCCAGGTGGAGGCCGAGTCGACGCTGCGCCCGAAGAGGCTGTGGCCTCCCTCTTTGGCGATGTCCTCGGCGTCGTCGGCGGCCGAGCGCATCTGCCGGTCGCTCGTGCCGGTGGCGATGACGAGGTAGTTGGTGACCTGGCTGAGGTCGCGGACGTCGATGACCTGCACATCGTCACATCGCGCGTCGTGGACGGCGCGTGCGACCGCGATGGCCAGCGCGCGGGCCGTCCCGGCGTCGTCCTGACTGCGCGGGGGGCGTTCGGCGTCGGTCATCGCGGTCCTTCCCGGCGCGCCCCCGAGTGGGCGCGCCGCAGCGGCGGGATCAGTCAAGGCCGATGAAGGCCCCGATGATCGGGCCGAACTTCACGACCAGGCCGGCGAAGACCACCGACACGATCGAGATGAGCTTGATGAGGATGTTCAGCGACGGACCGCTGGTGTCCTTGAATGGATCGCCAACGGTGTCGCCGACGACGGTCGCCTTGTGGTCCTCGGACCCCTTGCCGTAGACGATCTTCGAGCCCTTGCCCGCCTCGCGGAGGGCCTGGGCGCGGTTGTCGATGTCGTCGTGCAGCTGGTGGGGAACGATCTGGCGCTTGGCGGAGTCGTCGATGAACTCATCGGCGGTGATGCGCCCGTAGGACTCGAGGAGCTTCTTGGCGTTGTCCCAGGCGCCGCCGGCGTTGGCCATGAAGATGGCCACGGCGAATCCGCTGGTCAGGCCGCCGGCGAGGAGGCCCATGACGCCCGGCACGCTGAAGACGAGGCCGACGAGGATCGGGACGGTGATCGCGAGGATCGCGGGGAGGACCATTTCCTTCTGCGCGCCGGCGGTCGAGATGGAGACGCACCGGGCGTAGTCGGGGTAGTGCACGCCCTCGTGGTCGACCTGCTTGGGCCACTTCATCGGGTCGGCGATGTCGTCGGCGCTCATGCCCTGCTTGAGGAAGGCCTCGCGCATCTTGCCGAACTGGCGACGGCACTCGAGCATCATGCCGTTGGCGGCGCGACCGACGGCGTTCATCGTCATCGCGCAGAAGAGGAACGCGAGCAGCACGCCCATGAAGACGCCGCCGAGCACGCGCGGGTTGAGCAGCGTGACGTCGTAGAACGAGAGCACGTCCTGCATGTCCGAGCGGCGCGCGGGGATGATCTCGAGCGAGACAGTGGGGCCGCTCTCGCTGAGGCTGCCGGTGATGTCGAGCGCCTTGGCGTGCGAGAGGATGTACTCGGTGCTCGGGCGGTGCGACGGCTCGCCATTCGTCGCCTCGTCGATCACCTCGGCGACGCCGAAGCGCTCGGGCTCGGTCAGGCCGGTGAAGACGGTGCCGACGGGGATCGAGCGGAGCGTCTCGGCGCTCACGCGATTGCGATCGACCATGGCGCCGTCGTAGTAGGTGTCGGCGCCGGGCTGGGGAACGACGACGGCGAACTTGCCGTGGCCTTCGTACACGGCGTGCGCCTCGGCCGGCGCGTCGTACTGATAGCCCTGCACCCACGATGTGGCCTGCGTGCTGATCTGGGTCTGGACGACCATGATGTAGGCGGCGAAGAGGGCCAGCGCGGTGAGCGCGGCCGAGCCAATGGCGAAGCCCTTGCCCGTCGCGGCGGTGGTGTTGCCGAGCGAATCGCGCATGTCGGTGCGCTCGCGGACATGCGGGGGCTGGCCGGTCATCTCGGCGTTGCCGCCGGCGTTGTCGGCGA
>JBICHM010000258.1:0-4417 GCA_043101835.1 Phycisphaerales bacterium
CCTGGCGGTCCTGCGCGCCCTGCAGGGGCGCGATCGGGAAGCGCTCGACCTCCGGCTCGAGGAGTACGCCGCGCGCCGCGTGATGCTCGGCGACAACGATTCGCGCACTCTCGACGCCGGGTTGACCGTCGTCACGCTGTACCTCGCCGTTGATCGCCTCGATGACGCAACAGCCTTCTACAGCGACATGATTCGTCGGCGCGCCGAGTCTCGCGGCGATGACGACCCAACCGTCATCGCGTGGCGACGCGATCTCGGTGCGATCCTCTTTGATGCGGGGCGCATCGAGGAGGCTCGGCCGGTGCTCAGCGCGGCGCTCGAGGGCGAAGCCGCGATCGCCACGGCCCCCGATGCGTCACCCGGCGACAAGAACAACGCCGCGTGGGAGCTGCTCACCTGTGTTGACGAGTCGCTGCGCGACCCCGCTCGCGCCCTGGCCTTCGCCCGTGCCGCCTGCGAGGGGACGGACTTCGAAGACTTTGCGCACCTGGACACCTACGCCCTCGCGCTCTTCGAGACCGGCGACGCGGCGCAGGCGGTGGCGATGAGCCGCAAGGCCGTCGAACTGCTGCCCGACGACCTGGCCGAGGACGACCCGGTCCGCGAGGCGGTGCTCGACGCACTGGCGACCTACGAGGCGGCCATCGCCGCGGCCGACGACGCAACAGCGACCGAGGCAGGGTCCTGACGAAGGCGCCACACCGCGGCAACCGCGCGCCGCCCGCCCCCGAACAGCCGATGGAGCGACCGTCCACACCGGGGATCACCAATGCGCCCACGATTCGCCGCGCTCGCCGCCGTCTACATCGCCACCCTCGCCGGCGCACAGCCCGGCGGCCCCTTCCTCCACCCCGCCGACGCCCCGCCCGAGCGCCGGTTCGACTTCTGGCTCGGTCAGTGGGATGTCCACAACCGCTTCATCGACGAGGACGGAACCGAGCGCACCGTCGAAGCCGAGGCAATGATCTGGCCCGGGCTCGGCTGGCAGGTCATCGTCGAGCACTGGCGCTCAAAGTCGGACGCCTGGCCCATGCGCGGCTTCAGCATGCGGACCTACGACCCCGAGCGCGACCTCTGGACCATCGCCCTCTGCTGGCCCGGCGACGGCCCCGCAAAGATCAACCTCATGGAGGGCAGCTTCCGCAACGGACGCGTCGAGTTCTTCCCGGCAAGCACGCCCGAGGGCGAACGCCCGCGCTCACGCTTCACCTTCAGCGATGTCGGCCCGAACTCGCTGCGCTGGGATATGGCAGTGCCCGTCGAGGGTGACGAGCGCGCATGGCGCACGACCTGGGTGATGGAGTGGTCGCGCAAGCGGTTCCTATCCACCAGCGTTGCAGAACTGCATGGTCGCGGACCTGGAGAGAACAGAGCGCTGCGATGGCTGGTCGGGAACTGGGGTGGGGGAGTGAGTGAATCCCCACAACGAGAAGCTCGACGAATTGACGACGGTGAAGTTCGCTCCATTCTTGATGGGCGAGCTCTGCTGCTCTACCTCATTGACAACGAAGTCATCGAGGATGTGCCGGGAGACAATCTGAACCACCACATCGAACGCGGCCGCGAACGCATACTTCTGATTGTCTGGGATCGTGAGTCTGAACGATGGCGGGCGATTGGTATGGAGACGGATGGACAGTTCCAGCTCTTTGAAGGCGACGCCGCTGACAATGGATTTGAACTCACATCGGTCGATTCGTGCGATCGCGTCGTGCTTCAGCAGACGAACGATGGCGATGGAACGATTTGGATCTTCTCCACCCGCGAATCCGTTGATGACGAGTGGATCACCTCCACTCGCTTCGAGGGGCGGTCGATCCAGGGCACGATGTATCGTTACGAGGCAAGGCCCCGACCGCGGTAGAGACTCAGGTCGCCAGCGCCTCCACCACCCTCGGCGCAATCGCCCGCAGCGCCTCGCCCCGATGGCTCCGCGCGTTCTTCTCGTCGGGCGGCAACTCCGCGCTCGTGCGTCCGTCCTCGAGGATCAGCAGCGGGTCGTAGCCGAAGCCGTGCTCGCCCTTCGGGGCGCGGCCGATGACGCCGCCGAACGTCCCGCGGCTCTCGGCGAGGATCGCCCCGTCCGGCGCCGCGAGGCACATGCAGCAGAGGAAGCGCGCATCGCGCCGATCGTCCGGCACGCTGGCCATCTCACGCAGCAGCTTCGCGTTGTTCGCGCTGTCGCGCTCGGCGCGGCTGTCGCCCTCGCCCGCATAGCGCGCCGAATGCACGCCCGGCGCGCCGTTGAGCGCATCGACCTCCAGCCCGCTGTCATCAGCCAGGCACGGACGCCCAAGGGCCGCGGCGTAGGCGACCGCCTTGATCTGCGCGTTCCCCGCGAAGGTGTCGGCGTCCTCGACCGGCTCGGGCAGGTCGCTGCCGGGCTTGCCGTCGGGCGTCGTGACCTCGGCCAGCGACAGCGCGCGCACGCCCAGCGGCGCCAGCACGGCGCGGATCTCAGCGACCTTGTGCGGGTTGCCGGTGGCGACGACGAGTTCAATCGGCGGCGTCACGGCGGCAGCAGGCTCAGGCCTCGTCGACCTTCGAGAGCAGCCACTCCTCGATCTCGACCGGCGCCTGGCGCCCAAAGATCGTCACGAGGACGCGCACCTTGCCCTTGTCGGGGAGCAGCTCGTCCACGGTGCCCTCGTACCCCTCGAACGGCCCCTCCTTGATGTTCACATGCTCCCCCTTCTCGAAGGTCATGCGAACGGTGGGGGCCTCCTCGGGCTTGCGGCTGTCGAGGAGCATCTTCTCGATCTCGTGATCGGCCATCGGCGTCGGGCGGCCGGTGGCGCCGACGAAGTCGCCCACGCCGGTCGTCTCCTTCACGAGGAAGAAGACATCCTGCGGGATGCGCCCGTCATCTTCGAGCTTCATCTCCACGAAGACATAGCCCGGGTAGAGCTTCGTCTCCGTGATGCGCTGCTTGCCGCCCTTGATGGTCTTGGTCTTCTCGGTCGGCACGAGGATGCGCCCGATCAGGTGGGTCATCCCCTCGATCTCGACCTTGCGCAGCAGCGTGTCCCGGACGTAGTTCTCCTTGTTGGAGGCCACGCGCAGGACGAACCAGTTCATGCCCGGCTGGGTGACGGGGTCGTCATCATCGGGGCGGAGCACGCCGGCGCGCTCGGGCGTCGCGGGAGCGGCCTCGGGAGCGCTCGCCTGCGTGGCGTCGTCGTGCTGGGCGTCGGTGGGGGAGGTCTGCTCGGTCATCGTGGTGCTCGTGGCGCACGGGCGGGCGCGCCGGATCGTGGTCGTGGTCTGCCGGCGCCCGATCGGGCCCGGCGGGTCACTTCAGGACGCCGATGGCCTTGAAGAACTGCGAGAGGAGGATGTCGCTGACGAGGAGCACGATCGCAATGATCACACTCACGCCGATCACCACCCAGGTCGATCCCATCACTTCCTTGCGCGTCGACCAGTTCACCTTCCGCATCTCGCCCTCGGTCGCGATGAGGAACTCGACGCTGCGGTGCTTGCGCCCGATCAGCCACCAGATCAGCAGCCTGCCGAGCAGCACCATCAGCGCAAACCCGGCGCCCTGCAGGTACACCGGGTCGAATCCCTCGATGTTGACCGTCTCGAGACGCTCGCTCATCCAGAAGCCCGCGGCGACGGCGATCGTCCCGGCGCCGATGGCGCTCATCATCCGTGTCCAGTAGCCCTGGCCGGATTTGTAGATCGCCGACATGCCCGCTGCTCCTGTCGCCCCGATCGGGGCTCCCTGCCGAATCCGACGCGCCGGGCGGCGCGCCCCGTGGTCTCAACACGCCGGGAGTGACTCGAACACTCAACCTGCGGATTTGGAATCCGCTGCTCTACCAATTGAGCTACCGGCGCCCAAACCCGCTCCGCCCCGGCGCAGGCGCCCGGGCGGGGGGGTCACTTCCGCTTGATCTTATGGCGCGTGTGCTTCTGCAGGCGGGGGCTGTACTTCATCAGCCCCTCCTTCAACTTCTCGGGCAGACCGCCCTTCACGTTCACCTGCGTGCGGTAGTTCAGGTCCCCGGTCTCGGAGCACTGCAGCCACACATACTCGCGCGCATCTGCCTTCTTCTTCGCCATGGCCGTCGGACCCTCGCCGGCGACGGTGTCGCCGGGTCGTGTTGGTTCTCTGGAAAAGCCGGCGGGCCCGGGTCTCCCCGGACCCGCCAGGTGTATCGAATCGACGGGGCAGGGCCCCGACGCGGATTACGCGATGATCTCGGTCACGACGCCGGAGCCCACCGTGCGGCCGCCCTCACGGACGGCGAAGCGCAGGCCCTCCTCCATCGCGATCGGCTTCTCGCCGAGATCGATCTCCATCTGGACGTTGTCGCCCGGCATGCACATCTCGGCGCCGCCGAGCAGGTTCACCGAGCCGGTCACGTCCGTCGTGCAGAAGTAGAACTGCGGCTTGTAGCCGTTGAAGAAC
>JBICHM010000259.1:0-4015 GCA_043101835.1 Phycisphaerales bacterium
GCGCGGGTCGGGGACTACGGCCTCTCGCGCCTGGTCACCCAGTCGCGCAACTCGCTGTCGTTCGGGCGCGGCACTCCCTACTACATGGCTCCCGAGATGTTGCAGCGCCGCGGCGACCACCGCAGCGACATCTACTCGCTCGGCGTGCTGCTCTACGAGATCCTCGTCGGCGCGCCGCCCTTCGAGCCCGACCGCTTCCGCGACAAGGGGCTGGCGGACCTCCAGAAGGTCATCCGCGACGAGCAGCCGCCGCGCCCCAGCACACGGTTCAGCACTCTCGGCGATGCGCGCACAGGCCTTGCCCAGTCGCGCGCCGCCGAGCCCGACCGCATCGCGCGCCGTCTCCGAGGCGGCCTCGACTGGATCGTCATGAAAGCGCTCGAGAAGCAGCGCACGCGCCGGTACGACACCGCCGCGGCCCTCGCCGAGGACGTCCGCCGATTCCTGCGCAACGAGCCGGTCGCCGCGGGGCCGCCGACGGCGCGCTACCGCGTCGGGAAGTTCATCTCGCGCCATCGCGCACCGCTCGTGATCGGAACAGCAATGCTCGCGCTGCTTCTCGGGGCGCTTGCCGGAACCTCCTGGGGGCTGCTGAGCGCGCAGCGCGAGCGCGACCGCGCCGTCGCCGCGGAGGCCGAGGAGCGCGCCCAGCGCCTCGCGCTCGAGCGACAGCAGGAGGTCACCGACGAACTGATGACCACCAGCATGATCTGGCTCCAGAACGCCGCGGATCAGATGCGCCGTCTCGTCGAGGAGGGCGTTCCCCCGTCGTTCGACGAGCAGGGACTGCCGATCGGTCTGCACGACGACGGGCCCATCGCCGCCGAGACCGAGGCGGTCGGGAAGATGGCGTCGGTCGTCGGCGAGGTCTTCCTCACCGTCGGCCAGGCCTTCGGTGAAGCACAGGGCGCCCGCGCCCGCGCAGAAGGGCGCCTCGCTGCGCTTGCCGGCGCGCTCGACGCGTGGGCCGCTGCGTCCGTTGCAGGCGACCTCCGCGCCCGAATCGGCGCGGCCGAACGCCTCATCGCGACCGCCGAGGCAACACTCGGCCAGGACGACGAGCGCGCCGCGGAACTCGCCGTCGCGCTCACGCTCGAACTCGACGATGCGCCGATCGAGTGGCGCACCAGACAACTCCAGCGAGCCATCGACCGGCTCGACGACGAATCATCCGTCCGAGCCGCGGCGATCGACGCCCTCGCGTCGCTGCGCAACTCCAACACCACCGGCGGGAACTGACTTCCGGGGCGGCTCCCGCGCCCGAGGGCACGCAGGAAGGAAACCACCAATGCAGATCCGAAAGACACTCTCCGTTTGCACGCTCGCCGCAGGCCTCGCCGTCGGCGGGCTCGCCATCGCGCAGCAAGGCCGGGCGCAGGGCGGCGGCCAGGACATGGGCCAGCGCCTCATCGAGGGGTTGCGCAACACCCCCGGCTGCCTCGGCGTCGACGCCGGGCAGTTCATGAGCGGCAAGAACGCCATCATCGCCTGGTTCGAGAACAAGGCCGCGGCGAAGAGTTGGTACTACAGCGACACCCACATGGCCATGATGGGCGGCGTCGGCGCCGACCCGGCCTCCATGAAGCACGCGCCGCTCGAGCATGTCGCCGACGACACACCGATCATGGTCATCGCGAGCATCACGTTCACTGAAACGCCCGAACTCGAAGGTGTGCCGATGCCCATCAACCAGATCGCGATCGAGCTCTACGCGCCGCTTCCCGGCGGCGCGTCGATCAACGGCCGGCTCGCGCCCGACACCTTCAAGGTCGAGCACCACAAGTTCTACGACGACGCCGGCGAGTGAGCCCGCCCCTTACTCGCACGCGCCCCACGAGCCGAGCAGCAGCCCGAGATCCGCGCCGTCCACAACGCCGTCGCCGTTGAGGTCGGCCGGGCTTGGGCCTGCGCCCCACGCGCCGAGCAGCACACCGAGATCGGCGCCGTCGACGATCGTGTCGCCGTTCAGGTCGCTCGGGCAGAGCCCCGCGACGACCTCGCCGGTGAGCGTCACGACGAGCGCTGCGCCCTCCGTCGCGCCGACGAGCGTCTGATCGTCGAAGACGCGAAGCGTGTAAGTCGCGCTGAACGAGCCGAGCGTCGCGTCATCCAGCGTCGCGGTGAAGGCGCCCATCGAGCCTGCGGGGATCGAGAGCAGCGACGAGGGGCCGAGCGTGATGACGCCCGTGTCGCCCGTCCCGCCGTCGATCTCGACATCGAGCGCCGCCGTGAAGCCGAGCGTCTGCTCGAGGTTGAAGACCTCCACGTCGCCGTTCCCATCGCCGCCCAGGTGCTCGATCGCCCCGAGGTCGATCGTCACGCTGTTCACATCGGATGCGCCCGAGAACGACGCCTCGGCGTGGTCGAGCACCGGGAGCTCCACGGTGACGATGTCGTCGCCGTCGTTGGCGCCGCGATCAACACCGCCGCCGGTGGTTACGTCGAGGTTGTCGATCACGATCTGCCCGGTCTTCAGCCCGGGGATCGACGCTGTCGCCGTGTCGATGCCGATCGAGAGCGTCCCGGTGGCCGAGCCGCCCGTGTTGATCGGGAATGCGTTGTGACGGCCGGCGTCATCGGAGACCGCCTCGCCGCTCGTCGTCACGCTGTAGTAGACACCGTCCTCACCGATGCGGAAGAGCGACATCGAACCCATGATCGGACCCGGGGCGCCGACAAGCGCAGGCCCGACGCTCACCGTTGTTGACGACGAGCCGTCACCCGACGGTGAATCGACGAAGAGCATCGAGTCGTTCGCCTGGTCCACGTACACCGACCAGATGTACTCCGGCCGATCAATGTAGGCGTTCCGGTTGTTGGTGTAGTACGCGGGATTCTCGGCCTGGCTGTAGATCGTGTGGTTGCGCCGGCGCTCGAACTCATCCGGCGGGTCGAGATAGTGCCACGCGATATGCGAGGCGAGATCGCCCATCTGGTTGGATCCCGGCACGCCGTTGACGAGCGAGATGCCCAGCGAGGGGCCCCAGCGCGTGTCGGAATAGAACAGGCTCCGCGCGATGTCGCCCTTGTCCTCGTCGCCGGGGAAGTAGTACGTGCCGAGGCTCCCGAAGCCGCCGACGGTGCCGCCGAGTCCGAAGGGCTTGTTGCCGCGCGAGCTGTTGATGCTCGGGTTGCATGCGCGAAGGGCGTGGTGGTCGCCGAGGTTCCCCATCGAGGAGTTGCTCACGCTTCCGGGCTGCAGCGACTGCGGCCACACATGCTCGCGATTCCACGTCGCCCCCGAGTCCCACGTCGCCGGCACGCTCGCGCGGTTGTACACCAGCAGGATGTTCGACGAGTTGTTCGGATCTCTCGCGAAGGTCGCCGCGGAGAAGCGGAAGTCGCCGTACGAACGCTGGATGTGCCCGAGCGCCATGCGGCTGGCGAGCGACGACTTCAGCGTTGCGCCCGTCCCCGTCACGCTGTCGTAGAAGCCCGCGGGCTCCGACCATTGGTCCCCGAGCGCCTGCGGCATACCCGTCAGTGCGAGAAGACAGAACAGGCGGACTGGGGTGCGCTGCACGGCGGTCTCCCTGGAGTTCAGGTCAGCAAGGTGTTCGCTGGTGGATGTCCCTGGATGGAACCGCCCAGTATTGCGAACCCCCACCCCAGGGGAAAGGCCGAAGCGGAGAAATCACCCTGTGTAAGTCACCTGTACGGGTGTATTGCGTCGCATCAGCCCCCGGCGCGCTTCGCCGGGTAGCCGCGCTCGACGAGATAGGCGAGCACCGCCTCTGCGTGGTCGCCCTGCAGTTCCAGCGTGGGCGACTCGGAAGCCCCGGTGACCGAGCCGCCGGCGCCGAGCGCGCGTCGCAGTTCCTTCAGCATGCCCGACAGGTCGCTCGCGTCAGGATCGAGCCCGGCGACGACGGTCACCCATTTTCCACGGCGCTTCTCACGCCGGACGCGCCCGGGCAGATCCCCCGCACGCGGCACCTCACCGGCCCCGGTCCCCGGACAGGCGCACGCCCGTCGCGCCGTACCCCCGCGCGCGCAGGTGACCCGCCCCGCCAGT
>JBICHM010000260.1:0-11722 GCA_043101835.1 Phycisphaerales bacterium
TCCTCGATGAAGACGAAGGGCGGACTGTCTGCGCTGGTGGTGTGCAGGTCCACCAGAAGCGCCGGCCCGGTGGCGTCGCGCGCGATCGACCGCAGGGCCGCGCTGATCTCCCGCACCTCGGCGTCTTCGGTGCGGAGCGTCGCCAGCTCTGCGGTCTCCACGCGCTCGACGAGCGCATCGGTCCACACCCGATTCAGGTCGCGGTCGATCGATCGCAGGTCGGGGTCGCTGCGCTCGACGGCGCGGATGTTGCCGGCGATGGCGACGACCCGTCCGAGCATGGCGTCCGGGCGCTCGCGCTCGAGGCGATCGATGACGCGAAGGGCCGCCTCCAGCCCGGCCGGCTCGTTGGCGTGGAGCCGACCGACGCAGAGCAGCGTGGGGCCGGCGCGCCCGGCGTCGTAGACGCCGGCCACGTGCTCCCGAGAGCAATCATGCGCGATCGAACCGGGCTCGCTCATGCCTCGGGCGCATCGTCGCGGAGTTGCGATTCGAGCATGCGCCCGGCGATCCGCATGAAGTCGGTCTCGGTGACGATGCCGACGAGCCGCCCGGCCTCCACCACGGGCAGGCAGGACACGCCGCGCTCGCGCATGAGCCGGATGGCTTCGAGCGTGCTGGTCTCGGCCGAGCAGGTGACCGGGTCGGGCGCCATCACGTCGCGCACCAGCACCGGCGCATCGCCGCGCCGCTCGATGAGCGCGCGGAGCATGCGCCGGAAGGACACGACGCCGACGAGCCGTTGCTCGTCGTCTTCGACGGGGATGTGGCGCACCCGTTCCCATTCCATGATCGACGCGGCGAGGTCGACCTCATCGTTCTCGCGCACCGTGAACAGGTCGGTGGACATGAACTGTCCGACGCGCTCGTGGCTCGTGCGCCAGCCGGTGCACTCGTCGAGCGAGGCGTTGGGCCATTCGTGGCCGGGGCGGCCGTCGTCCTGCCGGCTCGCTGTCGCCGCGACCAGGGCCGCGAGTCGCTGCCCGCGCGTGCCCTGATCGCGCATCGCGCCGGCGGAGTCGAGCAGCCACGCGGCGCCGGTGCGACCGGACTCGACGCGCGCCGCGACGACGCCGAGCAGGCGATCGATGTCGGCGCCGTCCACGCCCGATTCGGCGAGGCCGTCGCGCGCCGCCGGGAGCAGTTCGTCGAGGATCAGGCGCGGCGCCGGGACCGAGCGCCCGTCCACCCACGCGATCTGGCAGTCAAGGCCCGCACGCGCGGCTCGGGTGAAGTTGTCCTGCGCATCGTCGAACCGGAGGCGCGCGGCAAGGTCCGGCTAGCGCGCCGGCCCGGCGGCGAGCAGGCCGATCCACATCGCGGCGGTCGCCACTTCGTCGAGCACTGTCGGCCCGGCGGGGAAGATCCGACCCTCGATGCGCAGGTGCGGCACGCCGCCGGTCACGCCGTAGCACGCGCGATTCCACCGGTACACCGTGCTGTTGAAGGCCTGCAGCGCGCGGAGTTTGGGGATGCGCCCGGCCTCGAGCTCCGCGAGCGAATCCTCCCCGGAATCCTCCGGCACGAGCAGGGCGCGGAAGCGCGCGACGTCGTCGTGGAAGATCTCGAGGGCCGAGCGGTTGATCCAGCGTTCACCGAATCGCACGCGCGCGACGCTGTCGCGTCCGTGGGGCGTGTCGCCGCGCGTATCCACGACCTGCTGGAATATGGCGATGCGTGTCTCGCGCCAGAGGCGTTTTCCGAAGAGCACCGGCGAGTTTGCGCACGCCGCGAGCACCGGCGCCGCCACCGCCTGCGCGATGTTGTAGACCGGCGCGAACTCCTCCGGCGCGACCTGGTAGTGCACCTGGAACGAGGTGTTCAGCCCCTCGAGCATGACCGAGTCATGCGAGAGGGTGAGTTCATCGGCGCCCTTGATGTAGATCTCGTACTTGCCGCGTCGCGCCGCGGAGATGGCGTCGTCGAGGGCGTAGTAGCGTGGGCGCGGCGTGATGTTGTCGCGCCCGAGGTGGGCGAGGCGCAGCGTCGGCAGAATGCCGGTGAGGACGGGTCTCGCGCCGTCGGGCGCCGCGGCGTCGCGGATGCGACCGAGCGCCGCGTGGAGCGCCGCCTCCATCCGGGCGAAGCAGTCGCCCTCGAGCGGGAGCGGATCGAGGTTGCATTCGAGGTTGAATCGCGCGACCTCGGTGGTGATCGACGGGTCGTCGAGCCGCTCGAGCACATCGACGGCGTAGGGGGCGGGGTCCCATCGCGCATCAACGAGCACCAGTTCCTGCTCGGCGCCGATGCGCCGGACGCCCCGCTCGACCTGCCCGGCCTCGATCATCCGCTCGAGGGCGCGAAGGTCGTCCAGCAGGCGGCGCATGAATCGCGCCGAGCGGTCCGCATCGCCGGTTCCGACCTCCTGTACGCCCATCGGCTTCTCCCGCGCCCCGGGTGACGGGCCGAGTGTATCGACCCGCGCCGCGAGGATGGCCCGGGCGTCGACGCGCGGCGCCGCGGACGGCTCCCGGCCGGTACCGTGTGAGCCTCATGGGGAGTCCGATCACCATCCGGCGGGCGCTGCTGCGCGACCTGAGCATCCTCGTTGTCGTCATGGGCCTGGCGATCTTCGGGGCCACGTTCCTGGGCGCTCGGGCGGCTGTCGATTCGCTCGCCTCGGCGGTCGTGGGGCGCACCTTCGACGCCGTCGAGGCGCGCCTCGAGGGGTTCTTCAGTGCGCCGTCGCGCCAGTTGCTGATCGCGCACGAGCGGGCGTCGCGCGTGCGGATCGGCGCCGACGCATCGCCGGCGACGATCACCGTGGCGCCCGACCACCCCTACGGCCTGCTCGAGCCGATCGTGTCGACGTACCCCCAGGTGTCCAGCGCGATGTTCGCGGGCGGCGCGGGGCGTGAGCACATGCTGCTCAGCCACGCGGGGCACGAGCGGTACCGCCTGACCGACCCCGTCGCCTCGCCGGGCGAGGCGCACTGGGTGGAATGGAACGGCGGCCCGCCAACCGCCCGCGCCGAGGCCCTTGCGTACGACGCGCGGATGCGCCCGTGGCATCGGGCGGCGGTCGAGAGCCTGATCGAATCCGAGTCCGATCTCGGGCCGGTGCAGTGGACCGAGCCCTACACCTTCTTCACAACCGGTGAGCCAGGCATCACGGCGTCGCTCGCCTTCCGGACGGCGGAGGGCGAGACCCAGGTGCTCGCTCTCGATGTGAGCCTGCGGGAGATCTCCGAGTTCACGCGCAGCCTGCGCGTGGGCGAGCGGGGCGTCGTCACGATCCTGACCGAGGACGAGCGCGCCGTCGGCCTGCCCGCCGTGCCGGCGTTCGATGACGAGGCGGCTCGTGCGAGGGCCTACCTGCAGCCCCTCGATACGCTCGCGCTCGAGGGCGTCGTCACGGCGCTGCGCGAGTCGCGCGCCGCCGGCGGGGAGACCGTCCGCTTCCAGACGCGATACGGCGCGTGGTGGGGGATGGCGCGCGACATCTCGCTCGGCGCGGATCGGACCTTCTTCGTCGTCGCCGCGATCCCCGAATCCGAGTTGCTCGGCGGCGTGGCGGGCCTGCGCACGCTGATCATCGTGATCGTCGTGGTTGTGCTCGTCTCCGGCCTGGCGCGAGGATGGTGGCTCGCCCACCGCATCGGACGGCCGATCGAGGCGCTGCTCGACGAGACGGTCCGCATCAGCGCCGGCGACCTCGAGCCCGGCCCGCCCATCGAGACCAATCTGGCCGAAGTTCGGCGCCTCGCCGAGGCGCACGATCACATGCGCAAGGGCATCGACGCCTCGATGCGTCTCCAGCGCATCGAGCGCGACCTCGACATCGCGCGCGACATCCAGCGGGGCCTCCTGCCCCACAGCGTGCCGGAGATCACGGGCTATCGCGTCGCCGGGTGGAGCCAGCCCGCCGACCAGACCGGCGGCGACTACTTCGACTGGCTGCGCCTGCACGACGGCCGACTCGTCGTCACGCTCGCGGACGCCACGGGCCACGGCATCGGTCCGGCGCTGCTGATCGCCGTCGCGCGCGCCTACCTGCGCGCCACCGCGTCCTTCGGCGTCATGCGCCTCGCCGAAGCGATGCAGCACGTGAACCGCATGCTCGTCGAGGACACGCCCGACGGCCGCTTCATCACCGCGGGGGTCGGCGTGCTCGACGCCGATGCGCACCGGTTCATGATGGCCAGCGCCGGGCACGGTCCCTTGTTGTTCCTGCACGGGGCGACCGGCGAGGTGGAGGCGGGGCACGCCGATGCGCCGCCGCTTGGCATCGTGGACGACCTGGCGATCGAGGCGCCGCGCGAGGTCCGCTTCGACCCGGGCGACACGCTGCTCCTGATCACCGACGGATTCTTTGAATGGCGCAACGCGGCCGGCGAGCAGTACGGTATCGATCGGCTCACGGCGTTCCTGCGCCGGCGAAGCGACCTCGAGCCCGACGCCTTCATCCGCGCGCTCTACGAGGACGTTCTCGCCTTCGCCGGCGGCACGGTGCAGGACGACGATCTCACGGCGGTGGTGGTTCGGAGGGAAGGCACTGGGAGAGAGACGGAGAGTCGAAGAGACTGAAAGACGAAGCGCTCGGGATCTGGATGATCATCGCCCGTCGTGCAGTCCTCACTCTGTCTCTTTGTCTCTTCGTCTCTTCTCGCTACAACCACCGCATACGCCGGAACCACACGATCTCCGCGACGCCCATCGCCACGAGCGCGATGCAGACGATCGCGAAGCCCCACGGGCTGTCGGCCAGTGGCAGGCCGCCGACATTGATGCCCAGGAGGCCCGTGATGAAGCCGAGGGGAAGCATGATCGTGGCGACAATCGTCAGCAGGTAGAGGGTCTTGCCGATCCGCGCCTCGTGGCGGGCGCGCACTTCGTCGCTGGTCACCGCGGCGCGATCGCGGACTTCCTCGAGGGCCTCGGCGACGCGCGCCGTCTGCTCGGCGCTGAAGCGCAGCATGGATTGGTCGCGCGCCGAGAGCAGCGCCGACTGCATCGCCGCGAGCGCTTGCAGGGCGTCGCGCTGCGGCACGAGAAAGCGGCGCAGCGTGATCGCCTGGCGCCGGATCGACGCGAGGCGCGCACGCGTCCCCGAATCGTCGGCGTCGCGCTGGAGCATCGATTCTTCGATGTCGTCGAGCAGATCGGCGAGGTTCTCGACTACTTCGCCGAGCCGGTCGGTCAGCCCGTCGGCCACCGCTGCAAGGAAAGCGCCGGGCGTCCGCGGCGCCGCGCCCCCCTGAGCGAGCGCCCGAAGACTGGCGATCGTCTGGAACCGGAACTGTCGCAGCGTGATGATGCGCGTCGGCTCCAGCCACATCCGGATCGTGATCAGCTCGTCCGGCTCCGCGCCTGGGTTCAGGTTCACCCCGCGCAGGATGACCATCAGCCCGTTGTCGATCGTCTGTGCGCCGGGGCGGGTCTCTTCGTCGAGCAGCGCATCGGCGGCGAGCGCATCGAGACCGGACTCATCGTGGAACCACTTCTTGGCGCGATCCTTCGTGCGGTCGAGATGCACCCAGAGGGGCGGGGCCTCGGACGGCGGCGCGAGGTCCGGCCACGAGCGCCGGCCGGTCGTGAAATCCGTCGGATCGCCGGGCAGGCGCGTCGCGAGGATCAGCCCGGCGTCGGCATCGAAGGGCGTGAACGCGGTTTCGGCCATGGCCGAGATCCTACGGCGAACTGGAATGGAGGGCGCAGGCGACGGCGGCCGATGAAAGGTCGCCGATGAAGTTTCGAACTCGATCCATTCTTGTCGCGACGGCGCTCTGCGCGGTCGCCGGCGCTATGGGGGCGTGCGCCGCCGGCGGTGCACCGGCCGAACCGACCTTCGCGACCAGCGGCCGCCTCGCCGACGCCATGGCCGGCGCCCGCACCGTCGCGCTTGCTCCGGGCTCGGGGGTCGATCGCGACCAGCGCATCGACGCGAGCGTCGTCGAAGACACGCTGCGGCAGGCCATTCTCGACGCCCTCGTCATGCGCGGATACACCGTCGCGCCGCCCTCCCGCGCCCAACGCCTGGTCGGCTATGTCGCGATCGTCGACTACGGCGTCGAGGACGCCGAGCTCTTTGCGCGCCTCGGCGTCAGCCCCGGTGTCGGGGCGGGCGAGGATGTGGAGCGTGGCACGATCGCGCTCTTCGTGCTCCGGCCGGGAGCGCGGGCGCCGCTGTGGCGCGCTGCGGGCCAGGGTGTGCTCGATCCGAACGCCGCGCCCGCCCGGCGCGCCGAGCGCATCGCAAGCGCCGTCGAGACGCTGCTGGCCGATCTGCCGCCGGCGCCCTGATCACTCCGCCAGCGGCGTGAGGCTTCGGTCTCCGTCCGCCGTCGTCTCCACGCGATACTCGACGATTCGTCCGTCGGGCAGGCGCAGCCGATCGATCGTCACGCCGGGCTCCCCCGCAACGGGCGTCGTCGCAAGCACTCTGGCAAGCACGATGCGCGACTCGACGGGCGGGTCGTCGCGCCTCGTCTCAATCTGCACGACGAGCGTCCATGGCTGTCCGTCGATCGGCGCCTTGTCCCATTCGGTGAGCAGCGGCCCGGGCAGGATGCGTCCGCCGACGGGGCGCGAGCCGCCGACACCGATCGCCGCGCCGCTGCTCGACCCGCGGTACCCCGTGCCGAATCCGACGCCGATCCCGACGGTTGAGCCGCCGACCCATTCGTCGGGCAGCGAACGGACGCGATCAGGAGTGACGACCTCCCCGGTGCGCGTGATGAGCGCCGCGTCGAGAACACGAAGATCGCCGGCGCCGGTTCGCGCGGTAAGCGCATCGCCGTCGATGCGCACGCGCGATTCGACGACCACGCCCCCGAGATCGGGCGGCGCCACGCGATAGGAACGGGCCGAGGTGCAGCCGACCGCGAACAGGAGTACGGAGCACGCAAGCAGCGCGAGCGATCTCGCCATGTTCAACGGTATGCGCGCCGGCGTCTCAGGCCGCGTCGGCCTGCTCGTCGGGCAGGAATCGCGTCACGGCGGCGACCAGTTCATCGAGATCAAAGGGCTTGTAGAGGATCGTTGACGCGTGGTGACGCGCGGCTTCTGTGGCGACCTCGTGCGAGCGGTCGTGGGTCATGAAGATCACCGGCGCAAGCGCGAGCTCCGGGTGCCGGATGACGCGCTCGTGGACGCTGAACCCGTCGCCGCAGGGCATGTGCACGTCGAGCACCAGCAGGTCGGGGCGTTCGCGCACGGCGTAGTCGAGGGCCTGGTAGCCATCGCCGACCGGGATGACCGCGTAGCCGCGCCCCGCCAGATGCAGGCTTGCTTCGCGCAGGAACCAGGCGTCGTCGTCGGCGATGAGGATCTTTCGGCTGATGGACATCGCGCATCCCCTCTGAAGGTGTCTCACTCATCGTCGGAGCCGGGCCGCCGCTCCATGAGTGCTTCTGCCCACATGCCGGCGAGGGCGGCGGTTCGGCGCCCAAATTGTGCCTGTGTCATTCCAAATCATGCGGCGTCGCGGTAGGCTGCGCGCATTCCCTTTGGCATGGAGTGACGCGATGGGTGGATTCTGGGCTCGACGGATCTCACGACTGCTGCTGTGCTGGGTCGGCGTTCTTCTGCTCGCGGCCGTCGCCTCGGCGGATCGCGTTGTCATGAAGGACGGGCGGGTCTTCGAGGGGACGATCACCAAGGAGACGCGCACGAGCGTCACCATCGACGCGGTCGTCGCCAACATCCAGACGACCATGACCCTCTCGAAGCGTGAGATCGAATCGATCGAGAAGGGCCCGGCGCCCAGCGCGGCTCCTGCCCCGACCCAGACGCGGGAGCGCGAGCCGGCGCGCGAGTTGCGGCGCGACCGCACGCCGACGCGGAGTCGGCGCGCAACGTCTGGTGAGTCAGCGCGATACATCGTCGTGCCGATCCACGGCGTCTTCGGCGAGGACATCGCGCCCCCCGGCGTGGCCGATGCGATCCAGTTCGCCGCCCGGCGCAACATCGACCACGTCGTCTTCCACATCGACAGCCCCGGCGGATACACCTGGGCGGCGGACGCGATCGTCGAGGCGATGGTGGAGGCGAAGGATTCGATGCGCCTGATCGCGTACATAGATGACGCCATCAGCGCATCGATCTGGGTGGTCTTCGGCTGTGATGAGGTCTTCGTCGCGCCCGGCGCCACGATTGGCGCGGCCGTCACGTATTCGAAGGACAACACCACCGGCGCGACCGAGGTCGATCAGAAGCTCAACAGCGCTCTGGCCGCGAAGATCGCGGGCATGGCCGAGCGCACCGGGCGCTCCGGCGTGATTGCGCGCGCGATGTTTCTCCCCGAAGCCGAGGCGTACGCCGTCGAGGTTGCGCCGGGCGAGCACGAGATCGTGGATCGCCATCCAGGCGGGCGCGAGGCGGTCACGCGCATTGACGGCTCGGACACCGTCCTCACGCTCACCGGCGATGAGGCCATCAAGTGGGGCCTCGCGCAACCAGCGGAGGGCATCGATCGCATCGGGCGAGCCCTCGGCCTCGACGGCTGGACCAAGCACAACGACTACGGCGAAGCCGCGATGCGCAAGGCCGGCGAGGCGCTGGCGCGCGGCGAGGGCAATGTGCCCATGCTGTACGAGCGATTGAAGGCGATCGCACGATCCGCGAACGCCTCGATCCGCGAGGCCAGGGATATGGCGCCCGAGGCCGGGCTCTACTACGTCCACCCCGAGAGCGGCCTCTTCACGCCGCAGAGCGAGGACCTCTGGAAGGAGCGCACCGACGCCTCCATCGCGGCGCTGCTGCGGGCGCTGAGCCGCCTCGACGAGTACACCGAGACGAAGCAGGCCCTCGAGGCGCTTGGCGTCGATGTCGGAAGCCACGAGATGCAGTTGGACGACTCGCGCCAGAGCCTGCAGCGCCGGCTCGACGAACTGCGGAGGAACCGCAACAAGCGGTACGGGTAATTTCCCCGATTCGGGGCGGGCGACTGCGCATCTCGAGGCAGCCGCTTAAGCGGAGGGCGCGCACACCCGATCGCCCGATATGCCGGCGCCCCCATCATGCCTCCGCAAACGCGGCGCAATCCAGCGCGCTCGTCGCGCGGCCGTGCTGATCGGCGCTGTGGTGTGCCTGGGCACCGTGGGCTACGTGGTCATCGAGGGGTGGTCCGTCTCGCGATCGCTCTTCTTCACGCTGATCACGATGACGACCGTCGGCTACAGCGACTACGGGCTGTCGCCCGCCGGCGAGCGCTTCACGAGCCTCGTCCTCGTGCTCGGCGTCGGCGTCTTCACCTATGGCGCCGGGCAACTGCTGGGCAACATCATCGAACTCCAGAATGACTGGGAGCGACGAATGGAACGCGCGATCGCAAAGCTCAGCGGCCACCACATCGTCTGCGGCCTCGGCCGCCTCGGGCGCGGCCTCTGCGATGAGCTGGAACGCGCCGGCGTCGCCTTCGTGTGCATCGACACCGACCGAGCGCTCGTCGAGGAGGCCGTCCGTCGCGGGTGGATCGCGATCATCGGTGACGCCACGGAGGATGACACGCTCCGGCGGGCCAATATCGATAACGCCGCGGGCCTCGCGTGCGTCACGAACTCCGACGCCGAGAACATCGTGATCACCCTTGCCGGGCGCGAGCGTTGCGAGGATCTGCCCATCGTCAGTCGCGCCGAGCACGACGAATCGATCCGCCGGCTCCGGCGCGCAGGCGCAACGCGCATCATCTCGCCGATTCGCTCGGGCGGTCGAACGCTGGCGCGCACCATCGCCCAGCCGCACCTGGCTTCGCTCCTCGACGCCGACGCCGAGCAGGACCGGGGCGTCCGCCTCGCCGAGGTGGCCGTCTGTGAATGTTCGCCGCTCGTCGGGCGCACGCTGCGCGAATGCGGCGCCGACCACAGCGATGTGGTCTTCGTCTGCATGCGACGCGAGGGCGACGACCATCCGCGCCGGCCCTCGGTGGACGACCGGCTGCGCGCGGGCGATGTGCTCATCGCCGCCGCGAGCGTCGAGAGCCTCGGACGGTTCACCATGGACGCCCTCCCCGGCGCCCGGGCCGCGGCCTGACGCCTCCCGGCCTACGCTCCTGCGCATGTCGCCGGACGACGGGGCACTCCTGAACCGCTTCGAACGACACGCCATCCCGCGCGCCGAGTGGACGCACGCCATGCACCTGCGCATCGGCTGGTGCGCCATCGAGCGCGACGGGCTGGATGCAGCAGTCGCCTTCATGCGCGATGGCGTGCGGGCGCTCAATGTCGCCAACGGCGTCGCCAACACGCCGGACGCGGGCTACCACGAGACCATCACGATCGCGTGGCTGCGATTGATCGACCACGCGCGGCGCGAGGCGCCGGCGCCGACGAGCGCACTATTCCTCGAGCGACACCCGGAACTGACGCGGCGCGATGCGCTGCAGTCGCACTACAGCCGGGAGCGACTCATGGGGCGCGAGGCGCGTCGCGAGTGGGTCGAGCCAGACGTGCGGGCGCTCCCGTAGCGGCCGCACAAGCACGAAACACGGAGAACCCCCGGGCCGGTGCGTGCGGCCACCCGCCGTACACTCGGGCATGACCGATGTGCCCGACGAGCGCTCGGGGCCGGCTACGGACGATGCGAACCCCACATCGCCCGAGGCCATCGGCTACCCCCTCGGCACGATCATCGACCGCTACCGCCTGCTGCAGGTCATCGGCGCCGGCGGCTTCGGCGTCGTCTACGAGGCCGAGCAGCAGCAGCCCGTGCGCCGGCGCGTCGCGCTCAAGGTCATCAAGCCCGGCATGGACACGAAGGCCGTCGTCGCGCGCTTCGAGGCCGAGCGCCAGGCCCTCGCCGTCATGGATCATCCCGGCGTCGCCACCGTCTTCGACGCCGGCGCGACGTCCGAGGGCCGACCCTACTTCGTGATGGAGCTCGTCCGCGGCGACCCCATCACGGCATTCTGCGACAAGCATCGGCTCAACCTCCGCGAACGGTGTGAGCTGTTCATCCTTGTTTGCGAAGCAGCGCAGCACGCGCACGCCAAGGGCGTGATCCACCGCGACCTCAAGCCCGGCAACATTCTCGTCCACTACGAAGACGGTCACGCAAAGCCGAAGATCATCGACTTCGGCGTCGCCAAGGCGCTGCACCAGCGCCTCGCCGAGAGCACCGTCTTCACCGAGCGCGGCCAACTCATCGGCACGCCGGAGTACATGAGCCCCGAGCAGGCCGAGATGTCCGGCGTCGATGTGGACACGCGCAGCGACATCTACAGCCTCGGCGTCGTCCTGTACGAACTGCTCGCCGGGCGCCCGCCCTTTGACCCGAAGTCACTGCGCGAGGCCGGGCTCGCCGAGATCCAGCGCATCCTCCGCGAGGTCGAGCCGCCGAAGCCTAGCACGCGCTTCAGCACCGCGATCCATTCGCCCGACGATCCCGAGGCCGGCACGCGCCTCGTCCGGGCGCGCCGGAGCGACCCTGCCACCGTGTCGCGCCTGCTGCGCCGTGATCTCGACTGGGTCGTCATGCGCTGTCTGGAGAAAGACCGCGAGCGCCGATACGACACGGCGAGCGCCCTGGCGATGGATCTCCGCCGCTTCCTCGCCAGCGAGCCGGTGCTCGCCGGGCCGCCGTCGCCGGCCTATCGGCTGCGCAAGTTCCTGCGCCGTCGGCGCGGACCCGTGGCCGCGGTGCTCGCGGTGGTCGTCGCTTCGGTCGGGTTCGGCGGATTCGCGCTGGCCATGTGGCAGCGCGAGGCGCGTCAGCGCGCCGCCACGCAGCGCGCCCCATCGGAAGAGCACAACTCAGAACACCACTCACCTACACACAAAACGCG
>JBICHM010000261.1:0-4660 GCA_043101835.1 Phycisphaerales bacterium
AGCAGGGCGCTGTCGATGCGCTCCCGGCGCTCGCGGACAGCGTCGGCCTCCATCCCCCTCTCCGCGGCGAGCTCCGCCGGGCGCGCACGGAGGTACAGCACCTTCGTCGCCGGCTCGCTTGGGTGGTGCGGGTCGCGAAAGTTCGGGCCGGCGTCGAGGTTGTAGACCGCCTTCGCGAAGGCGAGGTCATCGCCCTCGAGCGCCGCGGCGAGCGTGTCGCTCGTCCAGACATACCCCTTCCCCTCGCGCCCATCGACCTCGGCGTCCTGGGCGCTGAAGAAGAGGCCGGTGTCACCCGTCATCTCGCGCAGCACATAGTCGGCGGTCTCGCGCGCGATGCGGGCGTAGAAGGGGTCGTCGTAGGCTCGCGCGGCTCGGGCGTAGGTCGCCGCGAGCTGGGCGTTGTCGTAGAGCATCTTCTCGAAGTGGGGCACGCGCCACATGGCGTCGACGCTGTAGCGGTGGAAGCCGCCGCCGACCTGGTCGTAGATCCCGCCGAGCGCCATGGCGTCGAGGGTGGAGCGCAGGGCGTTGTCGATGTCGGCGCGCGTCTTCTCGCCGTCGGTGTACGGCCGGGCGGTGAGGAGGAAGTCGAGGATGGCCGGCTGGGGGAACTTGGGGGCGCCGCCGAAGCCGCCTTCGGTGGTGTCGAAGATGCTCAGCAGCCCGTTGGCGGCCATCGCGACCTGCGGCGGGCCGAGGCGCGCCGGCGCTGGCGTCGATTCGAGTTCGTTGCGGATCGCCTGCGTGACGCTTTCCGCCTGCGTGAGCACATCCTCGCGCCGCTCCGTCCAGGCGCCGTGCAGGGCCTCGAGCACATTGCGGAAGGACGGCATGCCCATGCGCGGCTCGGGCGGGAAGTAGGTGCCGCCCCAGAAGGGCTCGAGGCCGGGGTCGGATTCACCGCGCGCGCCCGGGGGCGTGAGGAAGACACTCATCGGCCAGCCGCCGCGCCCGGTCAGGGCGGTGACGGCCTCCATGTAGACGCGATCGACATCGGGGCGCTGCTCGCGGTCCACTTTGACGGCGACGAAGCGCTCGTTGAGAAACGCGGCGAGGGCGGGGTCCTCGAAGGACTCGCGCTCCATCACATGGCACCAGTAGCAGGTGCTGTAGCCGACGGAAAGGAAGATCGGGACCCCCCGCTCGCGCGCAGCATCGAAGGCCTCGGGTCCCCAGGGGTACCAGTCCACCGGGTTGTGGGCGTGCTGGAGGAGGTAGGGGCTGTTGGATTCGGCCAGCCGGTTGGTGTGGGCGGGGGCGGCGTTGGGGGCAGCATCTGGGGCGGTCTGGCGGGCCATCGCGGCTCCGGGGATGGTCAGGGTGCAGCAGCCGGCGAGGCCGGCCACGAGGGGACGAGGGAAGCGCATGGGCGACGATAGGACGCCCCCCTTGCCCGATCGGCGCGGCTCGCTACACTGCTGGGCTCGCCGTCGGTGGGACGGCGCCCGTTTCGACGACCAGACCCCGATTCCGGCCCCCCGGGAGGCGATCCGATGCCCCGCGAGTGCTTCTTCACCGGCAAGCGAACCTCCTTTGGCAAGACGCGCACCTACCGCGGCCAGAAGATCGTGAAGGGCGGCTTCGGCCTGAAGCCCACCGGCATCAGCCGGCGCACCTTCCAGCCGAACCTCCAGAAGGTCACGGCGGTGGTCGACGGACGCACCGTGAAGGTGCTCGCGAGCGCCAAGGCCATCAAGACCGGCCTCGTCGTCAAGCCCCTGAAGCGCAAGTACGGCTACACGCGCGAGCAGAAGGCCGAGGCCTGAGGCCCGACGACAACCAGACTCCTCCAGGAGCCCGGCCGAAAGGTCGGGCTCTTTTTCGTTCAGCGCGGCTTCGCGACGATCGCTTCGTAAACCGGGGGCACGCTGAAGAAGGTTCCGGGGTCCTCGCGCCGGCGCTTCCAATCCGCGGCGAATGCCTCGGCGTCCTCCTGCGAGAGGTGACCGTGCTGCACGAGGCGCGGGATGAAGTTCGCGAAGAAGGTCTCGGGCCACTGCCAGAGCAGGTCGCCGGGGCGGGCGATGCGCGCGTGGCAGCGGATATCGCGGATCTCGAGGCCGAGCTCGACGCACATCGTCGGCACGCGCCCCATGACATCCGCATCGCCCCCCATGGCCGCCCAGGAAGCGCGGATGGCGGGGATGAGACGCTCGAAGGCTTCGCTGCGCGGGGCCAGGGCCATCATCTGGTAGTTGAAGTAGTCCTGCACCATGAAGACGGCGCCGGGCTTGAGGGCGCGAGCGATGCGCTCGATCACGCGTTTCGGATCGCGCACGAAGCAGAGCACCCAGCGCGCATAGGCCCCGTCGATGGAGGACTCGGGCAGGTCGATGTCGTGCACATCGGCGCGGATGACCTCGACGGGCGCCGGCGCGGCGGGGGCCACCCACTCGCGGAGGCGGGCGGTGAAGCGCTCGGATTCATCGACGGCGATCACACGCCCCTTCGGGCCGACGAAGTGGGCGAGGTCGAGCGTGGCGTAGCCGGGGCCGGCGCCGACATCGAGCACCGTCATGCCGGGGGCGAGCCCGGCGCGCTCCCAGAGCGCCGCGGTGCGCGACTGCCAGACGCGATGCTGGAAGCCGAGGCGGACGAGTTCATCCTCGCCGGTGCCGAGGACGTACTCGCGCTCGGGGGCGTCCCCCTGCTGCGTGGCGGTCATTCGGCGCCCGCCTCCGCCGGCTCGATGCGCCGGATAATGAATGACTCCTCGATGCTCTTGCGCTCGATGCGCCGGCCGAGCGGGTCGAGCGGGTCGGGCTCGAGGGTTGCGCTGGCGGTGAGTTCGAGCGACTCGAGGGCGCCGAGGTCGGTGCGCCAGACGGCGGCGCCCGACAGGGTGGACGCATCGATCGTCATCGGCTGCCGTCCGGTGACCATCGCCAGCGGAGAGCGGTTGTCGGTGTAGGCGACCTCGCCGCCGATGGTGAAGGCGGCCCGGTCGTCCTCGACGCCATCGAAGAGGAAGGCCGGGAGAAACGCCACCTCGCCGTCGCCGGGGAAGCGGACGAGCACCTCATCGCTGAACGCGTCGCCGGGAGCGAGATCGGCGTCGACCGGGGGCAGCCCGACGATCCAGGAGAGGCTGTGGGCGAGGAGCCCCTCGCCGATGAGACGCTTCATGATGTTGCCGGCGTTGTCCTCGGGGAGGAGCGGCCAGACGATGTCGCGGAGCTGGACCGAGCTGATCTTGCCGTCGACAAGCACCTCGAAGACCTGCCCGACGAAGGAGCGCAGGGTGGCGCCGGGGTTGCGCATGTCCATCTCAGGGTCGTCATCGTCGTCGAACTGGAGGCCGATGACGGCGCCGCTGCCGAAGTCGAGGAACTCGAAGTCGAGCTTATCCACGCGGACGCGCAGGACCATGCGTCCGCGATCGGCGGAGAGCACGGCGATGGTGACCTCCATCGTCGCCTCGACGATGGTGCGTGAATCACCCCGCGTGGGCTGATGGAGCGTGGGCGCGAAGCGGTTGGTGATCGTGTAACGGTGCCTGGCGCCGGCTTCGAGGCGCTGGTCAAACGTTTCTGCGTCCGCTCGGGGGGCGCCGGCGAAGAGAAGAGCGCCGGCGAGCGCGAGCGTGGCGGCGGGCCTGCGGAGGCGCATCAGAGTTCCGAACATGCGGGGCTCCCGTGGTCGGGGGGATTGCGGACCGGAGACTGTACCACCGGCGCAGCGGCGAGATCCGCCAGGCGCGCGATTCGGGGCTTTGCGTCCGGTATCGCTGCCGCCGCGTGCCTCGAGGACGGATGTGGTATAAGCGTCGCCCCGCGCCGGCGGGGATGAGACGCGAGTTCGGGATGTCGGCGCGGGTGCGCGTGGAGGGCGTGCGCGGCGGATGTCGACGCGCAGGAACCGGGAGCGCACGGTGCGACGATGGGCGCTGGCGAGCGTGGCGGGGGCGGCGATGGCGACCCCGGCGCTGCGCGCCGACCCGACGCCCACCGGCGCCGAGCCGCCTGATGAGAAGTCGCGCCTCCCGCTGGCGGCCCCGCCCCGCTGGTCGCTCCGGGCGACGCGCCTGGAGGACGGCGCGACGGCGCCGACGGTGGACGGGCGCCTCGACGACGAGGCGTGGTCGCTGGCGGCGCCCTTCGAGGACTTCACGCAGGTCGACCCGGTGCAGGGCGCACCGCCGACGGAGCGCACCCTGGCGCGGGTCGTCTACACGGCGGACGCCCTCTACATCGCGGTTCGATGCTTCGATTCGAATCCGGGCGGCATTCTCGCGCGCCAGATGCGCCGCGACGCCTCGCTCGACGATGACGACCGGGTGAGCGTGTCGATCGACCCGTTCCTGACCGAGCGCGACGGGTACTACTTCGAGCTCGGCCCGGCGGGCGGCAAGTTCGACGGGCTGATCGAGAACAACCGCGACATCCGCGGCGACTGGGACGGCATCTGGAACGGGCGCGCAACGATCGACGATGAAGGCTGGTCGGCCGAGTTCCGCATCCCGATGAAGACCGTCGCATTCAGCCCCGAGAACGACGCGTGGGGGCTGAACATCCAGCGCGTCATCCAGCGCAAGCGCGAGACGGTGCGCTGGGCGACGCCGACGCGCTCCAGCGGGCTGCGCCGGCTCTCCGACGCCGGGCGCGTCGAGGGGCTCACCGGCCTGCGCCAGGGGCTCGGCCTCGATGTGAAGCCGACG
>JBICHM010000262.1:0-9112 GCA_043101835.1 Phycisphaerales bacterium
GCTACACGCGCGACCTCGAGAAGGACCTCGACGCGATCGAGGATGAGCACGCCGACTGGGTCGAGGTGCTCACGCGCTTCTACGGGCCCTTCGAGAAGGCCCTCGAAGCGGCGCACGAGAACCTGCGCCACGCCAAGGCCGAGATCCAGCCGGCGCCCGAGGAGTACCGCTGCGAGAAGTGCGACGCCTCGCTGGTCTACCGTTTCGGAAAGAACGGCCGCTTCCTCTCGTGCTCGCGATACCCCGATTGCGACTACGCCTGCCCATGCGACCGGGACGGGAAGCCCAAGCCGATCGAGACGGCGAATGTCGCGTGCGTGAAGTGCGGCGGGCCGATGATCAAGCGATCCGGCCGCTTCGGGCCATTCTTCGGATGCGCCGCGTACCCCGAGTGCGACGGCATTCTCAAGAGCGACAAGAAGGGCCGTCCGCTGGCCCCCCAGCCGCCCCCGCTCGAGACCGACCTGCCCTGCCCGAAGTGCGAGTCGCCCCTCGTGCTGCGGAACGGGGTGCGTGGGCCGTGGCTGGCGTGCTCGCGCTACCCGAAGTGCCGCGGACGCGGGAAGTGGACGGAGCTCGACGACGCGACGCGCGAGAAGTGGGAGAAGGCGCTCGCGGCGCACGAGAAGGAGCACCCGATCCCGATCGTGCGCGACCTCGAGGGTGTCGCCCTGACCGACAAGAAGGGCAAGCCGATCGAGCGGGCGGAAGAGTTCGAGAGCGTCGGCGATTGATGCGGGATCGGGGGCGCTCGCCTTCCGGCGATGCGCACCGACGCCCGGCCCGTGGTTGCCCGGCGCCCGTGGGACGCTACGGTGATTGCTTCGCGCCTCCACGATGGGTGTGGGGCGGCGCAGGACCCCCGCCATGCAGCTCCCCCGACGACTCCGCCTGCTCCACCGCGCCGCGCTGCGCCTGGGGCTGCAGGCGGACTGGTACATGGTCGCCCTCGGGGCCGCGATCGGCGCGGTGACCGCGTTCGGCGCGATCGGCTTCGCCGAGTTGCTCCACGGCGCCGAGCGTCTCGCGTCGGACCTCTACGAATCGTCGCGACTTGTCGCGCTGGTCGCGCTGCCGATGGCCGGCGCGCTGGCGACGGGGCTCCTGATCTACTTCTTCGCGCGGGAGGCGCGCGGGCACGGCGTGCCGGAAGTGATGGACGCCCTGTTCCGCAAGGGCGGGCGGATCCGGCCGCGTGTGGCGCTGGTCAAGTCACTCGCGTCGGCGTGCACGATCGGCTCAGGCGGGTCGGCGGGCGCGGAGGGGCCGATCGTGCAGATCGGCGCCGCGATCGGGTCGGGCGTCGCCCAGATGCTGCGCGTGTCGCGCGATCAGGCCGGCACCCTGCTGGGCTGCGGCGCCGCGGCGGGGATCGCGAGCATCTTCAACGCCCCCATCGCCGGCGTCTTCTTCGTGCTGGAGATCCTGCTGCGCGACTTCTCGCTGCGCACCTTCACGCCGATGGTCGTCTCGAGCGTCTTCAGCGCCGCCGTGACGCAGGCCGTGCTCGGGCGGAATGTCGCGATCTTCGCGGCCAACGAGTCGCTGCGCCAGTACGAGTTCACCCTGCCGGAGCTGCCGAGCTACATCCTGCTGGGGATCTTCTGCGGCTTCATCGCCTCGGGCTTCATCAAGCTGCTCTACGCCACCGAGGACTTCGCCGAGTCGGTGAAGATCCATCCGATCGCCAAGCCGGTGATCGGCGCCGGCCTGCTCGGCGGGCTGGGGCTCCTGTATGTCGTGCTCTCCTCCGGCGGACCCGCGACGGCGCCCCCCTTCTACGGCAACGGATACGACATCATCCGATTCCTGCTGGAACCGGGCTCGTACGGCCTCGGGGAATCGATCGGCGCAAATGTCCCCCTCGCCGGTGTGCTCGAAGCCGACGCGGTTGTCATGTCACCGACGCTGCTCGTGCTGCTGGGCATCCTCGTCGGCAAGCTGCTGGCGACGTGCTTCACGCTGGGCTCGGGCGGGTCCGGCGGCGTCTTCGCCCCGTCGCTGTTCCTCGGCGCGGTCGGCGGCGGCCTCTTCGGCGTCGTGCTGCAGCGCCTCGGGCTGCTTCCCGCGGCCGGTTCGCCGGCCACCTACGCCCTCGTCGGCATGGCGGCGGTCGTCGCCGGCACGACGCACGCGCCGCTCACGGCGATTCTCATCATCTTCGAGATCACGCGCGACATCTATGTGCTGCTGCCCATCATGCTCGCCGCCGTCATGGCGACGGGCGTTGCGCGCCTCGTCTTCCGCGACTCGATCTACACGCTCAAACTGCGCCGGCGCGGCGTGCTGCTCGGGTCCTCGGCCGACCTGACAATCCTCCGGCGCATCCCGGCGCGCGAGGTGCCGCTTGTGCCGCATGTCGCGGTGCGGCCCGAAGACCCCGTCGCGAAACTGCTCGACCTCAACCGCGAGTACCTCGTGGCGGACTTCGTCGTCGTCGATGACCACGGCCGGTACGAGGGGATCATCAGCAGCCAGGACCTGCGCACGGCGCTGCTCGAGCGCGAGGCCATCCCACTGCTGCTCGTCGAGGACCTCGTTGTGCGCACGCTGCCGACGATCTCGCCCGATGAGGGGCTGCACAGCGTGCTCGACAAGTTCAGTCGCCACGACGTCGCCAGCCTCGCGATGGTGGAAGTCGGCGCCGATGGCGAGCAGCACATCCTCGGTTTGCTGACGCGCGGGCGCCTCATGGGCCGCTATCAGCAGGCCCTCCTCGAGACCTGACCGATGAGCGACGGCGACATCAGCGTCCCGGGATCGCCTTCGCTGCACTTTCGGCGCCGCCACCGGCTGAGCCGATCGCTGGACTATCGCGCCGCGTACAAGCAGGGCAAGCGCAAGCCGCGCGGGCCGCTGCTGATTTTCGCGCGCCCGAACGGGCTCGACCACGCGCGCCTCGGGTTGTCGGTCCCGCGCCGTGTGGGCAACGCGGTCGAGCGAAACCGTGTGAAGCGACGCCTTCGCGAGGCGTTCCGGCTGCTCATGCCGTCGATGCCCCCGGGGTACGACGTGGTGATCTCCGTCCGCCCCCACGCGCCGCTTCCGATGGCGGAGTACCAGGGCCTGCTGGAATCGGCGTGGCGCTCGCTGGATGGCGACTGGCGCCGCCACGCGGCGCGCCAACAATCGGGCAGTGACAGACCCGGCGACAACACCTGACGCCCCTCCCGCGGCGCGCGACCGGCCGGGCGCGCTGGCGCGCCTGGGCGCGGCGCCGCTGATCGGCCTAGTGTTGCTCTACCGGGCGATCCTCAGCCCGTTGATGGCCGGTCGGTGCCGCTTTCACCCCACCTGCAGCGCGTACGCGCTCGAGGCGTTGCGCCGCCATGGGCCGATTCGGGGCGCCTGGCTGACTGTGCGCCGCCTGCTGCGATGCCACCCGTGGGGCGGGTCGGGCTATGACCCGCCGCCGCCGTGATCGATCGCGTCTGCGGCGCGACAGGGGCTCAGGTACCCTTGCCCGCAGGCCGATGAAGCGGCCGGACGCCCTGGGAGGGACGAGATGTCGGCGCGACTGCCCGCCGCCGAGCGGCGTGAACAACTGCTCTCGGTCGCCTCGTCGCTCTTTGCGGAGCGCGGGTTCGCGGGGACAACGACCGCCGAGCTCGCGCGGCGCGCCGGCGTCACCGAGCCGATCATCTACCGCCACTTCCCATCGAAGCGGGATCTCTTCGTCGCGCTGATCGATCAGACGGGCGCCGAGACGATCGAGACCTGGCGCCAGCAGCTCGCCGACGCCCCCGACCCGGCCGAGCGCCTCCGCCGGCTCATCGGCGCCAACCCGATGGTCACCAATCGCGGGCGAGGCGTGTACCGCGTCATCGTGCAGGCGATGACCGAGATCGAGGACGAACAGGTCAAGGCCGCGATCCAGCGTCACATGACCGCGCTGCACGGCTTCCTCTCCAAAGAGGTCGACTACGCCCAGGAGGGCGGGCAGGTCTCGAAGCGCTTCAGCCCGGACATCACGGCGTGGATGCTCATTCACCTCGGCCTTGGCTACGGCGTGCTGGCGCCCGTGGGCGTGCCCGGCCACGCGCGCGACGAGTCGGGCATGCACGTGCGCGATGTCATCGAGCAGATCATGCTCGGCGTGCGCTGACACTCACGCCGACGACCGGTCCCACTCCGTCCGGCGAAGGTGCAGCGCGGGCATGAGTTCGAAGTATGGCCGGATGATCTTCGAGGGCGAGTCCTCGAACGCGCGGAACGAGCCGTCGAAAAACACCTTGCCCTCGTGCAGCATCACGACGCGCGGCTCGAGACGCGCGAGCAGATCCTTGTCGTGTGTGATGACCACCGTGGTGCGCCCCTCGCCGTCGCGCGTGCGCTCGTTGTGGATCTGGCCAACGAGATCCTGCACCTGGCTGGCGAGCACCGGGTCGAGACCGGTCGTGGGCTCGTCATAGAAGATGATGGCGGGATCCATCGCGATGGCGCGCGCGATTGCGACGCGTTTGGCCATGCCGCCGGAGAGTTCGTGGCGCTCCTTGGCGAGAACACCGCTGGCGCCGTCGAACCCGACGGCGTCGAGCGCACGCTCGATGCGTTCGAGGCGCTCAGCCTCGCTGAGCTTTGTGTGGATGCGCAGCCAGAACTCGCAGTTCTCGCGCACCGTGCCGGAGTACAGCGCGTTGCGCTGGAAGACGACGGCCCAGTGGCGCCGGATACGGTCCATCTGATCCTCGGTGAGCGAGCGGAGGTCACGGAGCGGTGCGCCGGGTGCGCTGTGGTCGGCGACGGAGACGCGCCCCTTATCGGGCGTCAGCACGCCGATGATGTGCTCGAGAAGCACGCTCTTTCCACAGCCGGAGCCGCCGACGATCGCGACCAGGTCGCCGCGGCGCACCTCGAGGTCGATGCCTCGCAGGACCGGGCGTCCGCCGAAGCCCCGGTGAAGGCCTTCGACGCGGATCTCGACCGGGGGCTTCCGGTACGGCGCAGGCGGGATCTCGGACGCTGGATCGACCACTGGCGGGATCGTACCGGCTTTCCCGGAAGGAACCGCTCGGCCCCATCGCGGGTTGGGGTTACGATTCTGACATGGTCTACCTCGACAACAACGCCACCACCCGGCCGGACGACCGGGTGGCCGAGGCGATGCACGAGATGCTCTGCCAGGAGTGGGGCAATCCCTCCAGCATGCACCGATTCGGCCAGACGGCGCGGGCGCGCGTCGAGCTCGCCCGGCGCGCTGTGGCCACGCTCATCAACGCCTCGCCTCGTGAGATCGTCTTCACCTCCGGCGGCACGGAGAGCATCTGCGCCGTCGTGCTCGGCCTGCTCCGCGCGCGGAAGGACACAAGCCGCAACGTGATCGTGACGACCGAAGTCGAGCACGCCGCGGTGCGCGAACTCGTCGCCAGCCTCGCGCCGGAAATGGAGATGCGCGCGCTGCCGCTTGGGCCGGGCGGCGTCGTCGATCTCGACGGCGCCCGCGCGGTCATCGACGACGATGTCGCGCTGGTCACCGTGCAGTGGGCCAACAACGAGACCGGCGCGATCCACCCGATCGAGGCGATCGGCGCCCACTGCCGCGAGCGCCAGATCCCCTTCCATACCGACGGCACGCAGTGGGTCGGGCGCATGCCCACCGATGTGCGCGAGTTGCCGGTCGACACCGTCACCTTCAGCGCGCACAAGTTTCACGGGCCCAAGGGCTGCGGCGCCATCTGGGCGCGGCGCGGGCTGCCGCTGCAGCCCATCATGCACGGCAGCCAGGAACTGGGCCGGCGCGGCGGCACCGAGAACACCAGCGGCATCGTCGGCATGGGCGTCGCCTGCCAGGTCGCCGGCGAATGGCTCGCCGACCCCGCGAACCGCGACCGCATCGCGGCCATGCGCGACCGGCTGGAGCGCGAGGTCCTCGCCCGCTGCCCGGGCGCCTGCGTCAACGGCCCGACCGACCCCGCGCTGCGCCTCTGGAACACGACGAACATCGGCTTCCCGCGTCTCGAGGGCGAGGCGCTGCTGATGCTCCTCAGCGAGCGCGGCGTGTGCGCCAGCGCCGGCGCCGCGTGCAGCAGCGGGTCGCTGGAACCCAGCCCGATCCTCCGCGCGATGGGCGTGGCGCCGGAGGTGGCGCACGGGTCGATCCGCCTGAGCCTCAGCCGCGAGACGACCGAATCGGAAGTCGATGAGGCGATCGAGACGATCTGCGCATGCGTGGAGCGGCTGGGGGCGTCGAGCGCATCGGCGATCGCCTGAGGGGCGCGCCCCACGCGTGACAAAGTCCAAGAAAATATTTGATACTCCCGTCACAACGGCAGTTGGTGAGCCGCTGCTTCTCATATCGACCCGATGTCTGGCGATCGTCGCGCCGGCGCGGGCTAGATTATGGAGTAGCAACCTGTGAACTGGCAAAGACTTACCGCTTTGATCCGCATGCCGATGTCGGCAGGAAACCGAACTCGCTCCGCGACGACCGCCGGGCTCTGTCTCACGAACGGCGCCCTGTGTGCGTTGATCTTTGCGCCCGCATCGCCCGCCTGGGCTGGCCCCTTAGGCGGCCCAACCCGGGAGGAGTTCCTGTTGGGCATGGGCACGCCGCAGGAGTTCTTCGAAGCCCTGCCTGACGAAACACTCCAGGTGTTCGAGCATGCCCGTCCTGACCTCAACGGCGATGGCGTCGGGGATCTCGTTTTTCCCATGCCCCCGACCCCGGTGAACCCGGTCGGGAGCGTCGCCGTCATGTCCGGCTGGGAGATGCAGGATCTGTTCGTCGCGACGAGCAGCGAGGAGAACGACGCCTTCGCCTTTACGGTGGAGGGCGTCGAACGCTTTGCCGGCGACGGAACTCGGCAGCTCGTCGTCAGTGCGCCGTTGAGTAGCCTGCACGCGCTGCATTCGGGCCGCGTCGATATCTTCGACGGCACGACCGGAAGCCTGCTCTGGTCAATCGCCGGGCTGCGCGAGCGCGGCGGCTTTGGGTATTCGGTCGCCTCGGCCGGCGACCTGAACGGGGACGGGATGGCCGATCTGCTCGTCGGCGAGCCGGCCGATGGCCCCGGGACCTTCGGGCGCGCATATGTGTTCTTCGGTCGGCCCGCGCCCGCGGCGACCGCGTTCCTCACCACTGCCAATGCCGATCTCGTTCTTGAAGATGGGCGCGACGGCAGCTCCTTCGGAATGTGGGTCTCAGGCGGGCGGGATATCTCGGGTGACGGCGTTCCGGACCTGCTCGTCGGCGCCCCGACGACCGACAACGGCCTCGGTGCCGGGTTCGAGCGGACCGGCGCCGCCTACCTGTTCTCAGGAGCCACCGGGCAACGCCTCGCAACATTTGAGGGGCGGACGCCTGGGGCCGGTTTCGGGATGTCGGCGCTCGCCGTCGACGACGTCGACGGCGATGGAATGGCCGAACTGCTCATCGGCGCGCCCGGACAGGCGCGATTCGAAGAGGCGGGCGGCGGACGCGTCGTGTCGGAGGGGCGCGTCCTGCGATTTGACTCACAGACAATCGGGACAAGCGGCGTCGGCGCGACCCTGACCGACGCCCAGGCCGACTCGGTGCTGACGCCTGTTCCCGCTGATTCCGAGGCGCTGTTCGGCCTGAACCTGTCGATTGGCAACGATGTGAACGCAGACGGGTCGCCGGACATCCTCGTGAGTTCGTCGATCGCCGCCGAACAGATCGATCCCGACGATCCGCTCGCAGTTCCCGACCCGCGAGTCTTTGAACTCGAAGAAGTCACGCATGTCTATTCCGGCGCCACGGGCCTCCATCTTTATTCGTTCATGACTGCGGCAGGCTCCGGGCGAGACATCCGCGCGCCGTTCGTGCTTCCACCCGATCAACAAGCGCATCGAAGTGCGCTGCTTGGCGATGTCGATGGCAACTTCGTCGTCGAGAGCACGGATCTGACACTCGTGCTCGCGCAGGTCGGCACGATCGACGACACGGGGAGCGACCCCGCCGACATCAACGGCGACGGCGCGATCGACCTCTGGGACGCCGTGGTCATCGTGAATGAACTCGACTCCGACTTCGCGCGCCAGATGCTGCTCATGCTCCTCGAGTCCTCCTCTGACTGCGTGGACGCGAACGGCGTTCCCCTGCCCCCTTGCGAATGCCTCGAACTGGTCGATACGATTGTCAACCCGGACGACTTCGACTGTGACGACGGAACGGACGGAGGCGGCGGCGAACCGGGACCTCCCCCGCCTCCGCCCAGCGACTGCGACAATCTGCCGAGGGAGACGATCGCTGACTGTGAGGCGTGGGCGGCGTGCGTTGCGGGAAGTGAGTGGGACGCACTAATCGATGCGGAACGACAATTGGCGGCAGACTTGCGGGCGCAAGCGGATGCGATCGAGGACACAGCCCGCGAAGCGGCTGATGCAGCGATGTCTGCGCGAGAGGATACCGAAGTCACAATCCGACGAGCACGACGGAACGCCCTTCAAGCAGTTGAGTCATGCGTAGCCAATGAGATAGACGCGCGGTTTCGAGCCTTTAGAAGTGAGCAAACTGCCCGAGCCGCCGTCGCGATTATAGGTGGCGTAATCGTAGGTGCTGTATCCGGTGGTCCAGTCGGTGCTCTCACCGGCGCTGCGAGCGGCCTGGTAGCAGTCCTCGGCGAGTCGGTGCTCGTGCGAATTGAGATCGATCGCGAGGTGAACGCGATCGCTGCAGACGCTCAAGCAGCCAGAGGCCTGATCGATGACATCTTCATCAACGGAACCGGGCCTTTGCCTGGATGCATCGACGAAGCAGTTGGCCTTGAGGTGCTCGCTGTAGCGGCAGCCGCCGATAGCGCATGGGCCGCGTGGGAGGCGGCCGAGAATGCATTTGCAGCGAGCCAGCAGGAGGCAGAGTCGATTCGAGCCACCGCGGATTCACACGATGAAAACGCGAACCTTGCCGAGTGGTTTCGTGATCAGCGGCGAGATGAGTTGCGCGATTCTTGCCTATCGGAGCTCGTCCCGTGATTCAGACTAAGCGCGAGCACAACGAGCGAACGCACCGAGCCCGCTTGGTGACTGTCGATCAGGCTACATTCATGCTTTGGCTGCCAATGCTTGTCACCGTGTGCCTGATCTTTGCCGGGTTCTTCGTTGTGTCATCGAAGCCTGCCGTCGCGGCGATGCTAGATCGGAAGAGCGTCGT
>JBICHM010000263.1:0-11984 GCA_043101835.1 Phycisphaerales bacterium
AGTGGATGTCCTGCAGGCAGCCGCGCCGGTCGTCGGGGGGCGTGACGCCGAGGTCCGCCTGCATGCGCTCGTTCCACCAGGCGGGGATGTCGGCGACTTCGAGGTCGCCCGCGAAGAGTTTGCGCTCGATGTCGAAGCGCAGCATGATGTGCATGCCGTAGGTGGTCTCGTCGGCCTCGACGCGGATGAAGCTGGGCACGACGCGGTTCGCGCTGCCGACGGCGTCGTCGAGGGTGATGGCGGTCATGGGCTCGCCGAAGAGCTCCTGTGCCTTCGGGAGCGCCCAGCGCCAGAACGCGCGGCTTCGCCCGACCTGGTTCTCGAGCAGGCGGCTCTGGCTCTCGTGGATGCCGAGGCCGACGGCCTCGGCGAGCGGCTGGCCGAAGCGCTCGTCCTTGGGCAGCTGCTGCTCGTAGACCGAGTGGCCGGTCTCGTGGATGGTCGCGAGGAGGCCCTCGAGGAAGGTGTCCTCGGTGTAGCGCGTGGTCATGCGCGTGTCGCCGGGGGCGATGGGCTCGCTGAAGGGGTGCGTGCTGGTGTCGAGGCGCCCGGCCTTGTCGTCGAAGCCCAGAGCCACGGCGACGAGATTGTTGTAGACGACCTGCTGATCGACGGGCAGGCGGACATGGCGCAGCGGCTCGGGCGGCTTTGTGGATGACGAGGTGACCTTGCCAATGAACTCGCGCAAGCGCTCGCGCAGGGGCGTGAAGATGTCGACGATCTCGGCGCTGGTCATCCCGGGCTCGAAGTCCTCGACGAGGGCGTCGTAGAGCACGCCTCCCTTGGGAGCGCCGTAGCACTCGGCCTTGCGCCGGTGGAGTTCGACGACGCGCTCGAGGGCGGGGCGGAACATGGCCCAGTCGCTCTTGACGCGCGCCTCGCGCCATGTGTGCATGGCGCTGCTGGTGGCGCGGGTGATCTCGCCGACGAGGTCGGCGGGGAGTTTCGTCGCGCGGTCGTAGTCGCGCCGGATCTCGCGGAGGTTCGCGGCCTCGCGCGCGTCGCTCGTCACACGTTCGTCGTGCTCGCAGGAGGCGATGAGGTCGGCGAGGGCGGGGTCGGTCTTCTTCTCGTGGTGGGTGCGGGCGAGCCAGGCGAGTTGATCGGCGCGGCTGGCGGCGGCCTTGTCGGGCATCAGGACTTCCTGATCCCACGAGAGCAGGGCCTGGATGGAGGCGACCGTGCCCGCCTCGCGCAGACGGCTGGTGAGTTCGGTGTAGGCGGTGCAGTCGGCGGCGGGGGCGTGCATGGCGAATCTCCCGATCGTCTTGATCGGGCGAGTCTACCGAGTCGGACGCGCCCGGCGACTCAGTTGATCGCGTGCTGCAGCGCGAGCAGCGCGTAGGAGGTGACGAGCACGGGGTCGCCCTCCATCCAGCGGTCGTGCAGGTTCTCGAAGGAGCCGTCGTCCTTCTGGAGTTCCGCGAGGCGGTCGATGAGATCGTTGGCCCAGTCGCGCGACTCCTTCGTCGAGCCGTCGGGGTGGGTCGTCTCGATGGTGGGCAGGCCCCATGCGTCGAGGGCGCGGCTGAAGGTGACGAGGTAGTAGTAGTACCCCTGCATGCCGACGCCGGGGTTCTCGGCGAGCGTGTAGTTGCGCCGGATCCAGTCGTAGGCGAGCTGCACGCGCTGGTCGTCGCGGTCGAGGTCGGCGTAGATGTAGCTCTTGAACCCGGCGTACGTCATCGAGCCGTAGGCGCGGAGGCGGCTGGCGGTGGTTCCGTCCGAGAGGGTCTCTTCGATCGTTCCGGCCTTGCTCTCGCCGACGCCGATTTCGTCGCCGTTGGGGCTGGTGGCGTAGATGAAGCCGCCCTGCTGCGAGCCCTCGGCGTAGGGCATGTCGTTGATGTCGCCGTGCATCTGCGTGCGCTCGAGGAAGACGAGGGCGCGCTGGAATGCTTCATCGTCGCAGGAGAGGCCGCTGTCGCGCAGGCCCTGGAGCATGAGGTTGAGGTTGGAGTTGTCGGGTCGGCTGCTGCCGCCGTAGCCGACGCCGCCGTAGAAGGGGTGCGAGCGGTCGACTTCGCCGGACTCGGGGTGGTCGAGCGCATCCTCGGTCCACTGGATGCCCTTGAGGAATGCCTGCGCGGGCGGGATGGCGGCCGCGGCGTCGGGGCGGTTGACGCGCGCGAGCGCCGAGAGGCACAGCGCGGTGTTGTAGTTGGCGAGCACGCGGTCGTAGATCCCGCCGTCGGGCTGGCGGAAGGAGAGCATGTATTCGACGCCTCGCGCGACGACGGGGTCGGCGGCGTCGATGTCGGGCTCCATCAGCATGCCGGTGACGACCAGGCCGGTGATGGCGGGGAACTGCGGGCCGTCGTCGCGCACGGTCCACCCACCGGTGGCGGGGTCCTGCTGGCTGCGGAGGTATTCGATCGAGTTCTCGATGAGCGTGCGCGCGGTGCGGTAGCGGGCTTCGTCGAGTGCCTCGGCGGTGGTGGCGCCAAAGCCGAGCGCGATCGGGAGCGCGGCGAGGGAGATACGGGCGGTGCGAGCGATCTGCATGGGTGCGGTCTCCTCCTGCTTCCCCATCGGGTCTCCCCGATCGTACCGGCGCAGCGCGCCGGGGCTGCCTCGCGTCAGCGTTGGGCGTGAGCGAGGACGATGGCCGTGGCCACCGGCGCCGCGACCTCGATACGCATGACGTGCGGCCCGAAGCGGCAGACCGACGCGCCTGCGGTGCGGGCGCGGTCGATTTCGTCGGGTCGCCAGCCGCCCTCGGGGCCGATGAGAAGACGCACGCGCGCGGCGTCGTTGCGGGCGAACTCGCCGCCCGAGGCGTCGGCGAGGACGATGCGCGTGCCGGGAGTCGGAGCGAGCCCGTCGTCGAACTCGCTCGGTGCGCCCAGCGCGAGCAGCCAGGCGCGCTGCGACTGCTTCATCGCCTCGATCGCGACGCGTTCGAGACGGTCGAGGCGCGCGTTGGTCGCCTCGGTCGCGGCGAAGGCGGTGTTCATGGGCGTCCACGAGGCGCCGCCGACCTGACTGAGCGCATCGATCATGTCGCCGGCGCGCGGCCCCTTGGGGGGCGGCGACCAGACATCGACGGCGGGCGCGACGGGCTCGATGCGCGTGCGCTCGACGATGCGGAGGCGGAGGGTGGGGGCGACGGCGTCGACTTCGGCGAGCGCGCGCGTGCCGCGCCCGTCGAGGAGGAGGGCCTGCTCGCCGGGGCGGAGGCGGCGCGACTTGACGGCGTGGTCGCGTTCGGGCCCGCGGACCTCGATCGCGGCGCTGTCGGGGTCGAGATCGGGCAGGTGAAATGCGTGCATGGTCAGAAAAACCGGTCGTGCGGCGTCGCCAGGAGGGTCGGGGCCGAGGGTCCGAGAAACCCGCTTGAGTCGGGGGGGCGCCCGGCCGATCATCCGAGAGGATACGGAGCAGCAGCACCCGGCGATGGCGGACACCACCACCGACAACCAGACCGAGGCGCCGCAGACCGACGCCGACTCGCTGGAGAGCGCTGTCGATGCGCTCATCGACGAGATCGAGGGCGTGTGCGAGGCGTTCGACCGCAGCCATGCGGACGATGCGCCGGTCGCGTCCGAGTCGAACACGGAGTCGGCCGGCGCGCACATGGTGCGCGAAGCTGACGAGGCGCTCGACGCGGAGGTTGATGCGCTGGTGGCCGAGAGCGTGGGGGTGGAGGAGGCCGCGGTTGCGCCCGCGCCGCGCGCGAGTGGATCGATCGACGAACTCGATGCGGAGCTCGCCGCTGCCGCGGACGAGGAACTCGCCGGCGAGTTCGCGACGATGGACGACCTCGAGGGTGAGGCCGTCGCGCCGGAGTCGCTGGGGCCGGATCCGACGCCCGAGCCCGCGCCGGCCCCCGAGCCGGTGGCGGCGCCAGTCGAGCCGGTGAAGGAGCGCTCGCCTGCGCCGGCGGCGCAGGCCGAGCCCGCCAGCACGCCGCTGGCGGAAGCGGTGCAAGAGGCGGCGCCGGAGGCACATCGCCCGCGGCGCTCGCTGATCGAGCCGGCGCTGCGCGTGCTCGCGGCCCCGCTGGCGCGCCTGACGCCGATGCAGCGCGACACGATCGGCTGGGTGGCGCTGAACACGCTGTTTCTCGCGGCGTGTGTGTGGGTGTTCGTCCTGCTCCGGTGAGGGCGGCGGCGACGCCGAGGGCCTCGGCCCGAGCGCGGTAGACTGCCGGGGTGAACACGCGCGTCCTGACGCTTGCGATTTTCAATGAGCGCGCCGGGTGGACGCTGCCCGAGCGGGCGCTGTCGCGCATCCGTGAGGCGGCGCCGGAGCACGTGGAAGTGCGCCTCGTGGGCACGCGTCAGCAGTTGCTCGACGCGATGCCGGAGACGGATTATCTCGCGGGGTTTCCGTTCACGGAGAGCCAGTTTCTCGAGCTCGAAGCGCCGCGCGTGCGCTGGATCCAGCTGACCGGGCGTGTGGGCGAGAGCGTCGGCAAGATGCGGGCGGTGTTGCAGAAGGGCGTGCGCGTGACGACGTCGGCGCGCGCTCGGGCGCCGCAGTGCGCGGAGCACGCGCTGATGCTGGCGCTCGCGCTCTTCCGCGGGACGCCGGCCGCGGCGCGGGCCCAGGCGGAGCACCGCTGGGCGGCCGGCGAGATGGCCGGGCGGGTTCGCGACCTGAACGAGGCGGTGGTCGGCGTTGTGGGCAGCGGGGCCGTCGGGTGTGCGACCGCAACGCTGCTCCGTTCGCTCGGCTGCGAGACGATCATCGTGACCGGAGGCGGCGATGAGGAGGGGCTGACGCGCCCCGAGGGCATCGACACGCTGCCGCTGGAGCGCCTCGACGAGATCCTCACGCGCGTCGACGCGCTCGTGCTGGCGTGCCCGTTTCCGAATCGGCTGCATCCGATCGTGCGTCGATCGCAGTTGCAGGCGATGAAGGAGCGGTCGTTCCTGATCGATGTGAGCCGCGACGGCCTGGTCGATGAGCCGGACCTGATCCGGGCGCTGCAGCGGGAGGAAATCGCGGGCGCCGGGCTGGATGTCTTCGAGCATGCGCCGCCGGCGGCGGATTCGCCCCTGTGGACGATGCCGAGCGTGATCGTGACGCCGTCGATTTCAGCGGCGAGCCCGCGCTACTGGGACCGGGCCGGCGACCTGATCGGCGCGAATCTGCGCCGCGTCGAGAGCGAGCAGGCGCTTCTCGACGAGATGCGCCTCGAACCCGAGCCCGCGCGCGCTGGGCGGCGCTGAGGGCCCATCCCCTGACAAGGTGGTCGGTTTGCGGGGCGTGGGCGCCGGGTCGATGCTCGCGCAATGCCCGGCGCTGCACCCAGCGAGGCGATGCGTCCGGCGCGGCGCGCTGTTGCGGCGTTCGGCTGCGTCGCGATCGGGCTGCTGCTCGGACGGGAGACGGCGCCGGCGTTGTGGCTGACGCTGACGCTTGGCGCGACGGCGGCGTGCGCGGCGCTTGCGCTGCGCGATCGGCCGCGCGCCGGCGCGCTGTGCGCCGCGTGCGCGCTGCTCGCGGCGTCGTGGTGGACGGTGCGCATCGAGATGCGCGCCAGCGATGACCTGGCGCGGGCGCTCCCGCCGGGCGAGTCGCGCCTCGTGCGCCTGGAAGGCGTTGCGCTGGAGGCGCCTGCGGCGCGCGAGCGACCCGGGCGGTTCGCGCGGTGGGCGTTCGGATCGCCGTCGCAGCGGTTCCGGATGCGCGCATCGCGTGCCGCGGGCGTCGGCGGGTGGGCCGCGGCGTCGGGCGTGGTCTATGTGCGAGCGAGCGGCGGCGCACCGCCCGTTCGCGCCGGCGATCGCGTGCGCGTGACGGGGATGGCGCGGGCGCCGGACGGGGCGCGGAATCCGGGCGGCTTCGCGGGCGACCTGTGGGCGCGCCAGGCGGGGGTGGCGGCGTTCGTCCAGACCGACAGCGCGCTCGTCGAGGTGATCAGGCGCGACGGGGGCGGGCTTCGCCGGCTGCGCGACGGGGTGCGCGCGCGGGCGCTGGCGACGATTGACCGCGCAGCCCCGCCCGTGCGTCCACTGCTGGCGGCGACGCTGCTGGGCGAGACGACCGACGATCTCGAGCAACTGCGCCGGGCGTTCACGCGCCTGGGCGTGGCGCACCTGCTGGCGGTCAGCGGGCTGCACCTGGCGGCGCTGGCGGGACTGGCGCTCGGGCTCGCGCGCCTGCCGCACTGGGGGTGGCGGGTGCGCGCGCTGGTGGCGCTGGCGGTGACGATCGGGTACCTGGCGCTCGTGCCGGCGAAGGCGCCGATCGTGCGCGCGGGGGTGATGACCGCGTTTCTTGTCGCGGGAGAGGCGGCGGGGCGCCGGCATGACCGTCTGACGACGCTGGCGTGGGCGGCGATCGTGGTGCTGGCGTGGCGGCCGCTCGAACTCTGGAGCGCAGGGTTTCAGTTGTCATTCGGGGTGGTCGCGGCGCTGGTGACACTGACGGGGCCGCTGCGGGATCGGCTGCTCGGGCCGGCGCCGGAGGCGCCGGAGGAGTCGCTGGGTGCGTGGGTGCGCCGGCGCGCAGCGGATGTCGGCGCGGGGGCGATCGTGGCGTGGGCGGTGGCGACGCCGCTGGTGGCGGCGCACTTCGGCGTGGTGAGCCCACTGGGCGTGGTTGCGGGGCTGGCGCTCGCGCCGGTCTTCGCGTGCACGCTGGCGGCGGGGTTCGTGGCGATTGCGCTGGGCGTCGTCGGGGCGCCGGGGGCGGACGCCGCGCTCGGCGCGACGGAGGCGCTTGCGCACGTGCAGTTGTGGCTGGTGGGTGTGTTCGACGGCGCGCCGGGGGCAACGCTGCGCACGCCGCCGATGGCGCCGCTGCTCGGGCTGCTTGCGAGCGCGTGCATCGCGTGGTGGCTGTCGGGGCGGACAGCGCGCCCGCGCCTGCGCGTCGCGGCCACGGCGCTCGTCCTGATCGGGTGTGCGCACGCGCTTGCGCGCGCGTCGCGCCAGGGGCTCGATCGCGCCGTGACGCTGCGACTGGACACCTTTGCTGTCGGCGACGGGGCGTGCCACCTCGTGCGGACGCCGGGCGGGGCGCTGCTGTGGGACGCGGGCGGAAGCGACCTGGCGGCCGGGGAGCGGGAGATCCCGCAGGCGGTGCGGGCGCTCGGCGCATGGCGCGTGCCGGATGTCGTGATCACGCACCCGAACCTCGACCACTACGCGTTCCTGCCGGACCTCATCGAGCCGCTGGGCGTCCGGCGCGTGCACCTTGGCGATGCGACGCTGCGCGAGGCGGCGCGCGCGGGCACACCGGAAGCATCGCTCGTGGCGGATCTGCGCGCGGCGGGTGTGAGCGTTCGCGAGGTCCACGCCGGCTCGACGCTGTCGATCGGCGATGCGGTGCTCGCGGTCCTTTCGCCACCGGTGGAGGCGCCGTTCGAGGGGCCCAACGACTGGTCGCTCGTCGGGCTGGTGACGGTCGGCGATGCGCGCCTGCTGCTGACCGGCGATATCCAGGACGAGGCGATCGGGGCGTTGCGCACGGCCCGGCCTGAAATTCGTGCGCAGGCGATCGAGGTTCCGCACCACGGGAGCGCGCGGGAGGCGGGCATCGGGTTCGTCGGCGACTCGGGCGCGCTGGTCGCGGTGCAGTCGACTGGGCCCGCGCGCCTCGGGGATGCGCGCTGGGCGCCCGAGCGGTCGCGGCGCGCGTGGCTCGTGACGGCGGCGGCGGGGTCGGTCGCGGTCGAGTGGCGGCGCGACGGCACGCTGCGCTGGGGCCCGACGGCGCGCGCGTCGGGCTGGACGGTCGCGTCGCTGCGGCCCGCCGGCGCCGGCGGGTTAGTGGATGAAGCGGAGGCGACCGATGTCGGGGACGGGGATGTTGCGGAGGTTGGTGTGGGGCGCGGGGAAGTAGACGAAGAAGGCCCGTCCCATCATGAGGTCGCGGTGGACGACGCCGACCGTGTCGTCGAGCGCGTCGGCGACCCAGGGGTCGACGCGCTCCCATGCGCGCCCGTCGCGGCTCGCGGGGCTGTTGTCACCGAGCATGAAGAACTGCTGTGGGTCGAGCGCGACGGCGTCTTCGAGCGTGGCGGCGCGGCTGTAGTTCCTGGGGTCGCCGGTGGTCTGGTAGTGGAGGTCGCGATCAAGCCCGACGCGATGGAGCGTGACCGGGGCGCCGCTGACGAGCCAGCGGACCTCGGGGCGCCGGTAGATGTCGGGATCGGCGAGGTTGGCGCCGGCGAGCGCGCCGCGTGCGATGGCGTGGCGGAGGCGGTCGAGGGGGCTCCAGTCGTAGGTCGCTTCGAGGACGCGCCGGCCGTCGACAAAGAGCGCGAGGCGCTGATCGACGTGCCAGAACTCGATGTCGGTGATGCGCCCTGCGGGCAGGATCACACCGTCGGCCGTGGCGAGCGTGCGCCATGCCGGCTCGGGGGCGTCTGACGTTTCGGCGTCGGCGGCGCGCATGCGGATCTCGGCGACACCGCCGGCGATGCGGACCTCGAACTCATGGGCGCGCGCATCGAGGCGGGCCTCGATCGCGAGCCCGTCGGCGCCTGGCTCGACGCCGGCGCGGATGCGCAGGTCGCTGACCGGGAAGACGCGCGGCGGGCGTATGGGCGCCGTCCAGTTGTAGGGGACGCTGTCGGTGATGCGCCACTGCTCATGGTCCCAGCGCAGGACGGCGGGGGCGGCGCCGTCGTGGCGATACGCGCTGCCCTCGGTGTTCCATCCTTCGCCGGTCCAGGGGCCGTTCCAGCGTCCCGCGGCGGTGGGCTGATGCGGTGTGTACTCGCTCGAGAAGAGGGGCGCCCAGACGGCGCGCTGCACGCGATCGGGCTTGCGCTGGATCTGCCAGTCGCCGGTGACGCTGCCATCGCCGTTGGTCGGGCGGGTGAAGACATCGCCATCGATCAGCGCGATGCGCTCATTGGGCAGGCCGACGAGGCGCTTGATGAAGTTGGTCGCAGGCTCTTCGGGGTTCTTGAAGACGACGACATCCCAGCGCCTCGGCTCGTTGATGGCGTAGAGGTACTTCTGGACGAGGATGCGGTCGCCGGCGCGCGTGCGGAGATCGGCCTCGGACCATTCCCAGCCGGTCATCGGGTCGGTGACGCGGACGGGGTCGAAGCCGATCGCGCGGCTGCCCTGAATCGGAAGCGGCTCCTGGCTGCGCCGGTCGTAATCGGCCGGGTTGGCGGCCCACTGGTAGCCGCTGGCGGGGCTGTGGAAGCGCATGTGGGCGCCGTTGAGCGTGGGCGCCATCGAGCCGGTGGGGATGACGAAGGGCTCGGCGACATACGACCGCGCCACGAATGCGAGGGCGAAGGAGATGATGATGGAGATCAGCGTCTCCTTGACCGACTCCTCGCGCTTCTCGGGCTGCTGGCCGTCCGTGGGCTGGGTCATAGGGGAGCAGGATAGCCCGAAGGGCGTGCGGCGCCGGGGTCAATCGCCGCCGCCGGCGCCCCCACCACCATCACCGCCTGCGCCACCGTCGCCGCCGGGCCCCTTGTTCGGGCCACGTCCGCGACCGCGACCGCGCCCGCGCCGACGCCGGCGCCGGGGCTTGCGCTCGGACTGATCGCCCTGCGCCGCGTCGTCTTTCTGATCACCCTGCGCCTTGGGCGCATCGTCGCCGCCCTTCTGCCCGGACGGTTCGCGCTGCGACTTGTCGCGATGCTCGTCCTGGCGCCGGCCCTTCGAGCGCCGGCCGCGACGGCGTCGTTTGCGGTCGTCGGCGCGCTCTTCGGTCTGCTTCTCGCTGAGGCCCCGGAGCGGGTCGGGCGCCTTTGGCGGCGGGGGCGCATCGGGGTCGCCGAGCTCCTCGACGGGCACGGCGACCTGCGCGCCGGTGGCTTCGAGGCGCACGAGCACGAGTTGGGTGAGGATCTGGGTGTCGAGCACGATGCCCGGCCCCTCGGGGGTGCCGACGCGCTTCTTGCGCCGCGGCAGTTTCTTGCGGAGGGTCTCGTAGGTCTCGTCCTCGTACCGAAGGCAGCACATGAGGCGCCCGCAGCGGCCGCTGATCTTCAGGGGGTCGAGCGTGGCCTTCTGCGTCTTGGCCGAGCGCATGGAGACGGGCTTGAGCACCTTGAGGAAGTTCTTGCAGCAGCAGTACTGGCCGCAGCGCTCGTAGTCGGCGGTGAGGCGGGCCTCGTCGCGCGCGCCGACCTGGCGGAGTTCGATGCGGGTCCGGAACTCGTCGGCGAGGGCGCGGACGAGGTCGCGGAAGTCCACGCGCCCTTCGCTGGTGAAGTAGAAGGTCAGGCGTTCGCCCCCGAGGATGGGCTCGGCCTCGACGATCTTCATGGGCAGGTCGAGGGCCTCGGCGTGACGGCGCGCGGTCTTGATGGATTCGAGTTTTGCGGCGTCGAGTCGCGACTGCTCGTTGAGGTCTTCGATCGTCGCGACGCGGATGACGCGCCCCTCGGTGTGGAAGGGGTAGTCGCGTCCGCCGGAGTTCTCGATGTACTCGAGCATCTCCTGGCGGGTGACGCTCTTGGAGCACCCGGCGTTGGGGCAGGTGCTGGTGAGCATCTCGCCGAGCTCGGTGCCGCGGTGGGTGCGGACGACGAGCTTGGAGCCGCAGCCGGGCTTGGCGTCGCCCTTGTACGGGAACTCGCCGATGAGCTTCATGGCGCCGAAGCGGACGACAATGCTGGTGGGCGCCTTGAGGCGGTCGTAGACCTCCTGATCATGGCGCGCGGCTTCGAGGTCGTCCTCGAACTGCTGGAGCGGGAATATCGACATGGCACGCGTGTCGCGCAGGCTCGGCGCAGGAGCGCCGTGTGCGCGGGGAGGGTCCGGTCTGTCGCCGGGGCAATGGGTGTTCTGCACCGCCGCCCGCTCCGGCGGAGGCGACGGGTCCATACGCGTGTCAGGCGATGAGGGTAACAGGCCCGCTAGGGGCGTGCGGGGAGACCGGCGGCGCCGCGGGCGTCGATGAAGAGCCGGCTGACGTCGTAGGTCTGGATGAGCTCGATGGTGTCGCGGTTCTGCACGCCGTAGACAAACAGGCTGTCGGCGACGTTGTCGAGGACGAGGATGACGTCGTCGCCGGCGCCGGTGTCGGCGCGGAGGATGGTCAGTTCACCGGCGCTCGAGACGGTGCCGACGATCTGGCTCTGGGCGCCGGCGTAGCGGGCCGAAAGGCTGACGACGAGGCCGGCGAGCACGAAGGCGCTGGCCCAGAGGGCGGCGGTGGGCTGGATGGCGGCGTTCCGGCGGCGGGGCGTCTTCATCGGCCACCTCCGCGCGCACGGCGCTCGTCGAGATCGATGTCGCGATAGCCGAGGGTGTCGAGGGTCTTGCGGCTCTGGTCCCACGAGAGGGCGAGCATCTCGCGGTTGCGCGCGTCAAGGATGAGGACGCCCGCGGAGGAGAGGCCCTGGATGCGCGCGTCGATCATGGTGTACTCGCCGCGCCCTCGATTGGGGGCGTCGGCGCGCTGGGCGAGCGCGCCGGGCGCGAGCGCAACGCCGGCGGCGGCGATGAGCAGGCACGCGTTGAGCGCGACGAGCGCGCGGAGTTGTCTGCGATCGTTGTGCACGGGGTCGCCTCCTGGGGGATCAGTCCTGATGGCCGCGCTTGCTGGGCTTGATGCTGATCCTGACGCCGCCGGCGGCGAGGACGATCAGCAGGAGGTAGTAGACCCACAGCGGCGGGTTGTCCGGCGTGGTGGCCGGCGGGGGCGTCGCGGCGGTGGTCTGCTGCTGGGCGAGAGCGCTCGCGCCGGCGAGCAGGAGCGGCGCGAGGGCCGCGGCGGCGGTCGTCAGGCGTCGTTTGATCATGGCGATCGACGATACTCCGCCCCCCGGGCGGACGCCAACGCGGCGGCACGGGTGCGCAGGGGGCCGCTGGGTTCTCCGGGCCCCGGCTCGCGCCGGTTCCCGCTGGCGGCGCGCGACGGGGCGAGGTCGGCAAAGGGCACGCTGACGGCGTCGAAGCGGTCGGCAGGCAGGCAGACGGTGCGCCACCGCGCGCTGCGTGGGCGCATCGCGCTCCGGTAGTCATCGAGGGTGACGGCCCGGAGGGCGTACCAGCGGCTCTCGTGTTCGAAGATCTCCTCAAAAAGGGCGCCGGCGGGGCAGGCGTCGC
>JBICHM010000264.1:0-2671 GCA_043101835.1 Phycisphaerales bacterium
GTCCGATGCCCCGCCGAGAAGATCTCAACACCATCCTGATCATCGGCTCCGGCCCGATCGTCATCGGCCAGGGCTGTGAGTTCGACTACGCCGGCGCCCAGGCCTGCAAGGCCCTCAAGACCGAGGGCTACCGGGTCGTGCTCGTCAACAGCAACCCGGCGACGATCATGACCGACCCGGGGCTGAGCGACCGCACCTACATCGAGCCGATCACGCCGGAGGCTGTCCGGAAGATCATCGAGAAGGAAGCCGCCCTCGGCACGCCTATCGACGCCCTGCTCCCCACGCTCGGGGGGCAGACCGCCCTGAACACGGCCTGCGCGCTCTGGGATTCGGGCGACCTCGAGCGCCTCGGCGTCGAGATGATCGGCGCCAGCCGCGAGGTGATCCACCGGGCCGAGGACCGGGCCGCGTTCCGCAAGGTCTGCGACGCCGCGGGTTTGGAGAGCCCGCGCGCCGAGGTCGTCTCGAGCATCGAGGAGGCCCTTGAGTTCCTCGATGAGATCGGCCTGCCGGCGGTCATCCGGCCCGCGTTCACGCTCGGCGGCTCCGGCGGCGGCATCGCCTACAACCGCGAGGAATACGAAGACACCGTCCGGCGCGGCCTGCGCGAGAGCATGATCGGGCAGGTGCAGATCGACGAGTCGCTCCTGGGCTGGAAGGAGTACGAGCTCGAGGTCATCCGCGACAAGAACGACAACTGCATCATCGTCTGCGGCATCGAGAATATCGACGCCATGGGCGTGCACACCGGCGACTCGGTCACCGTCGCGCCGATCCTCACGCTCACCGATCGCGAATACCAGCAGATGCGCGACGGCGCGATCGCCATCCTCCGCCACGTCGGCGTCGAGACCGGCGGCAGCAACGTGCAGTTCGCCGTCTGCCCGAAGACCGGGCGCCAGGTCGTCGTCGAGATGAACCCGCGCGTGTCGCGCTCGAGCGCGCTGGCCAGCAAGGCGACCGGCTTCCCGATCGCCAAGGTCGCCGCGCGCCTCGCCATCGGCTACAGCCTCGATGAGCTGCGCAACGACATCACCGGCACGACGAGCGCCTGCTTCGAGCCGACGATCGACTACATCGTCACGAAGATGCCGCGCTGGACCTTCGAGAAGTTTCCCGAGGCCGACGAGACGCTGACGACGCAGATGAAGTCCGTCGGCGAGGCGATGGCCATCGGGCGCACGCTCAAGGAATCCCTCCAGAAGGCCATCCGCTCGATGGAGGTGAAGCGCTTCGGCCTCGGCCTCGACCGCAACGACAAGTGGCTCAACCACAAGTTCAAACTCGAAGCCGGCGACCCGGTCGACAACGATCCCTGGCCGATCCCTGAGGAGAAGCTCGTCCGCAAGCTGAGCGTCCCCTCCCAGGGACGGCTGTACTACGTCCGCTACGCCTTCAAGCTCCACTGGAGCCTCGAACGCGTGCACGAGCTGACGCGCATCGACCCGTACTTCCTCGATGAGATCAAGCAGCTCATCGAGTTCGAGGATGTGCTCTGCTCCTACGCATCGCTCGAGGAGGTCCCGCGCGACATCCTCGCCGAGGCCAAGCGCCTCGGGTACAGCGATCACCAGCTGGCGTACCTCTACGCGCACGAGATCTCGACGGAGACCATTCTCGCCGTGCGCGCCCGGCGCAAGGCGCTGGGCATCGAGCCGGTCTACAAACTGGTCGACACCTGCGCCGCGGAGTTTGAGGCCGTCACGCCCTACTTCTACAGCACCTACGACCGCGAGCCCGGCGCCGAGGGCGCGCCGGAGGACGAGTCGCGCGTCAGCGACCGCAAGAAGGTCGTCATCCTCGGCGGCGGGCCGAACCGCATCGGCCAGGGCATCGAGTTCGACTACTGCTGCGTGCACGCCGCCTTCGCCGCGCGCGAAACCGGCGTTGAGTCGGTGATGATCAACTCGAACCCCGAGACGGTCTCCACCGACTACGACACCAGCGATCTGCTCTTCTTCGAGCCGCTGACCCTCGAGGATGTCCTCAACGTCGTCGAGCGCCTCAACGGCGGTTCGCTGCCGGCGCCCGGCGCGCCGAACCATGGCGATGTGCTCGGCCTCATCGTGCAGTTCGGCGGGCAGACGCCGCTGAACCTCGCCCACGGCCTCGCCGCGGCGGGGGCGCCGATCATCGGCACCAGCCTCGACTCCATCGACCTCGCCGAGGATCGCGAGCGCTTCCGCAGCCTGCTCAACGACCTCGGCCTGCGCCAGCCCGCCAGCGGCATCGCCTACGACCTGCGCGAGGCCGTCGAGATTGCGCGCCGCATCGGGTACCCCGTGCTCGTCCGGCCGTCGTATGTCCTCGGCGGGCGCGGCATGGAGATCTGCCCCGACGAGCGCGCGATGAAGCGCTACATGACCAACGCGGTCGACATCAGCGAGCTCGCCAACGCGCCCGTCCTCATCGACAAGTTTCTCGACGACGCCGTCGAGATCGATGTCGACGTCGTCGCCGACTTCGACGAATCCGGCGCCGGGCGCGCGCTCGTCTGCGGCGTCATGGAGCACATCGAGCAGGCCGGCGTCCACTCCGGCGACTCCACCTGCACCATCCCGCCCTGGACGCTGCCGAAGAAGACCGTCGAGCGCAGCCGCCAGATCGCGCGCGATCTGGCGAAGTCCCTCCGCGTCCGCGGGCTCATGAACGTGCAGATGGCCCTGCA
>JBICHM010000265.1:0-5259 GCA_043101835.1 Phycisphaerales bacterium
GGGGATGTCGCCGCGCGCGGGCGGCGGGCGGCGCGCCCGCGCGACGCCGCCACGCTCGCGCTCCGCGCCGCGGCGCTCGCCAGCCTGGCGCTCGCCTTCGCCGGCGTGGCCTGGTCCGGCGCAGCGCCGGCCCGGCCTCACGCCACGGTGGTCGTGCTCGACGCCTCGGCGTCGATGACGAGGATCGACGCCGGGCGGAGCATCTTCGAGCGCGCGCGCCAGCGCGGTCTCGAATGTCTCGATGACGATTCAATCCGGCGCGCCGGCGTCATCGTCGCGCGGAGTCGTCCGACGGCGCTCCTGCCGGAGCTGTCCGCCAACCTCGATGTGCTCCGAATGCGACTCGAAGCCGTCGGCCCCACGTTCGAGGGCGCGGATCTCGAGAGCGCGGCGTCCCTCGCTCGGTCGCTCGGCTCTGGCGACTCGTCGGTGCGCATCGTCGTTCTCACCGATGGGCAGGGCGCGGCGAGACTTGCCGATGTCGTCGGCATCGAGGTGGTGAACTGCGAGATCGGCGCATGGACGGCAAACACGGCCGTGACGGATCTCGTGCTCCAGCGAGCCGAGACCGGCGCGATGCGCGCCGTGGCGACCATCGAACACTGGGGAGACGTAGGCGCGCCCGTACGCGTGCAGTTCGAGGTCAACGGCGCTCCGGTCGCCACGGCGTCAACGGTCGCGCAGCCGGGGCAGAGCGCGATCAGCGCTGATCTTCCGGCCGAAATTCCGGCGTGGGCGATCGTGCGCGCTGCGCTGGCGACGAGCGACGGGGCGCCGTGGGACGATGTCCGGTACGCCGTCGCGCCCGCCGACGAGCGCGCACCGATCGCCATCGTCACCGACGCGGCCCGCAGCCAGAGCATCACGGCGCTGCGCGCCGCGATCAATCCCTTTGACGCGCCGGAAGCAGAGCCGAATGTGGGAGCACCGGGCGCACTGCCGACGTCGCCCATCCTCGCGATCGTCGACACCGGCGCCTGGTCCAACGAAGCGATCGACGAACTGGCGCGCCGCCTCCGCGCCGGCGCTGGCGCGCTGTGGGTCATCGACGGCGCCGCGTCGCACGAATCGCACCAGGCCTTGCTCGCACGCCACGCGCCCGTCGATTCGATCGGCCCCGCCGACCGTTTCGAAGAATCAGGCGCATGGTCGACCCGGAGCGTCGATGCGCCGTGGCTCGGGCTCGGCGCCGGCGCGTCGTTGCTCGAGGGAATCGAGACCGCCGCTCGTTCGCGCGTGGCGGATGCGTCGCCTGATGCGGTCGCGATGCGATTCGCCGACGGCGCCCCCGCGCTGCTCCGAACGCCCATCGGACGAGGCGCCCTTATCACGCTGCACATGCCGGTCGACCCGCGCCGTTCCACTATCGCCCGCACGCCGGCGCTGCCGATGCTCATCGACGCCCTGCAGCAAGCGCTCGCGCCGACGCCAGCGCGCATCGTTGACGCGCGTATCGGCGCCCCGCTGCCGATCGACATCGGGGCGCGACCCTTCGACAGCGCGGCGCCACTGCTGGATTCGCTCCAGCGCCCGGTGACGCCAGGCCCAACGCTCATCGCCCTCCCCCTCGATGCGCCGGGCGCACTGCTCGTCCGGAGTGGCGCAGCGCCCATCGGCGCCGTGACGGCGCATGTGGACCCCGCCGAGAGCGTCCCTGCGCGCCAGACGGAGCGAACACCAGCTGCCGCAACCGACACGGCGCAGGTCGCGGCGGTGTCCACCCCGCTGGCGCCGTGGCTGCTCGCCTGCGCATGCGTGTTCCTGCTCGCCGAGGCCGCGCTCGCGCGTCGGCAGGGAACGCTGTCATGATCGATGCGCTTCGACTCTCGCCCCTTCTCCCAGCGTGGGCGCTCGTGCTCGTCGCGATCGCGGGCGGTGCGATGGTGTGGCGCATCTGGCGAGGCGCGGGCATCGCCAGCGCGGCGCTGCGCGCAGGCGCGGCGATTGCACTCATCGGCGCCCTCGCCGGACCGTCACGCGTGATCCCGAGCGACGAGGGCGCCGGCGCCCCCGGTCTGACAATTCTGATCGATACTTCCGGATCGATGGCCGTCTGCGATGTTCCTTCGCCCACCGGCGCAGCGGCGCGCCTCGACGCCGTCCGTCCCTGGATTGCGCCGGACCTGCTTCGGCGCCTCGACGCCGAGGCCCGGGTCCGTCTCCTGACCTTCGATGACGCGGTTCGCCCGATGGACGCCCCGATGCGCGATCTCGAGGCCGACGGCGAGGCAACGGATCTCGCTGGCGCGCTCGCGCTCGTTGTCGGGGCCGGCGCGCCCGGTGAAGTCGTCCTCGCGATGACCGACGGCGCCGACAGCGCCGGATCCCCGCTCGACGCCGTCGCGGACCTCGCGCTTGCGCGGGGCGTGCGGATCGACGCGGCTGTTCCGGGGGTCGACCAGGCCCCGCTCGACAGCGCTGTAACGCTCCGCGCTGCTGAGTCGCTGCTCTTCGCCGGGGCGTCGACCGAACTGGTGGCGATGGTGCGCGCCGATGCGCCGGCGCACGTGCGCATCATTGAGCTGGCGCCGGGTCGCATCGATCGCGTTGTTGACGAACGCATCGTCGCACCGGCTGCGGGCGCGGCGCAGGAAGTACGCGTGACGGTGACGCCGCCGATCGTGCGCCGGGGCGCGGTGGGCACGGTCGTCTACCGCGCGGCCATCGACGCGGACCCCACCGATGCCGATCCCACCAACAACGAGGCACTGGCGTCCGTGCAGGTAAGCGATGCGCCGATTCGCGTGCTTGCGCTCGAGGCGCGCCCGTCGTGGGAGATGCGGTTCTTCCTCGATGCGCTCCGCGATGACCCGCGTGTCGCGGTCACGAGCGTGGGTGTCGCCGGCGGCCGCGATCGCGTGCTCGTCAGTGGTCCGGGCGGCGCCGCGGATGCGCCGGAAGCGCTGGCTGTCGATGCCGAGTCACTCGCGCGGTTCGATGTCATCGCGCTCGGGCGGGGCGTGGAGCGCTGGTTCCCCGGGGCGCGCGCAGCCGATCTTGTCCGCGCCGTCGAACTCGGCGCCGGGCTTGTCTTCCTTCGCGCCGACCCGGTCATTGACGACGCGAGAGCGCGAACCGTCCTCGAGGCGATCAGCCCGGTGGCATGGGGCGACGAGCGTCTTGTCGGCGGGCGTCTCTTTGCGACCTTCGAAGGCCGGGCCGAGTCGCCGGTGGCTGAGGCGGTGCAGGTTTCGGGCGACCCGTACCTGCAGTATCTCCCGGAGGCCCTTGCCACCAGCGTCAGCGAGGGCGAACGCACGCTCAGCGCCGTGTGGCTGCGGAGCGAAGCGCCGGGCGCCGACCCCGCCGAGCGCGCCCCCGCCGCGATCGCGCACCAGCCCGTCGGGCAGGGACAGACGCTCGCGATCCTCACCGACGGGCTCTGGCGATGGGCGTTCGCGCCTCCGTCGCGCGATGAGGCACGGCGCGCGTACCGCGCATTCTGGGCGCAGGCGATCCGCGTGCTCGCCGGCGCAGGCGATCTTCCCCCGGGCGCCGAACTCGCGGTGACCGCGGCCGATACGCCGGTCGGCGAACCGGCGCCTGTCGCGGTGCGTGCGCGCCCGGGGAGCATCGGCGACGCGGCAGTCACGCTCGAGACCATCAACCCATCTGGCGTGCGCGCATCGGCGCCGCTGACGCGCGCGATGGGCGCCGACCGATGGAGCGCATCGTTCACGCCCGATGCCGCCGGCCCGTGGCGCATCATCGCCCGAGCGCCGTCAATCAACGCCCAGGCCGAGACGGTCATCCACGCGAGCGCGGTCGATCCCGAGCGCATGGCGACGCGCGCCCGGCCCGATCGCATGCGCGCGCTCGCCGAGGCAACCGGCGGCGCCCTGCTCGACCTCGAACGCCCCGACGCAATGCTCGGACGCCTCCCGGCCGCCGGCGCGGACAGCGAGGCCGCCGAGTCGCTCGAACCGCTGTGGCGCCACCCGGCGCTGCTCATCGTCATCGGCGCGTTGCTGCTGATCGAGTGGGCGCTGCGCCGGCTGCGGGGAGGGGTGTGATGGCCTCGGCGCTGCACGACATTCTCCTCCGCACGCTCCGACGCCTGCGCCGTGGCCGGCGCATCGAGCGCATCGCGACAGGCGCGATGATTCTGGCCCTCGGAGCGCTCAGCATTGGCGCGGTTGACGCCTGGCTCCGCCCCGGGCCGGACGGCCGACGCGTGCTCGGCGCGTGCGCTGTCGCGCTGGTCTTCCTGGGGCTGATGACGCTGCGTCTCGATCGGCGCACGCGCCGCGCGGGGCGGCTACGCGCCGCGTCGTCGCTCGAGCGTGCGGCGGGCATTGAGCCCGGCGCCATCGTTGGCGCGGCGCAACTCTCCGGCGACGATTGCGCCACGGGCGTCGCGCGTGCGCTCGTGGAGCGCGCCGCGACACGCGCGGCGACGATCGCGGGTGAAGCTGCGGCGAGACCGCTGCCGCGTCGCCGTCGCGAGCACACGCTCGGTGCGAGTGCGCTCGTCGCTGTTGCGGGTGTGGTGTGTGTGGGTGTTGTGGCGCCGCGCTTCTTCGCGGCGGTGTCTGCGCGCCTGCTCGACCCCGGCGCGCGTCTTCCGGCCTGGTCGCTCGAACAGGTGACGCTCTCCGCCCCGGAGTCGAAGGCGCCGATCGGTGACGATGTGATCATCGAGGCGACGACGACCGGCGCTGCCGATGCGGTTCGGCTCGAACTGCTTGCCAGCAATCGCGTCGGAGCGCCGGTGCTCGACGCCATGCCGATGGCCAGCGCTGACGATGGGCGCTTCCGCGCAACCCTCCGCAACCTGCGCGAGCCGGTGTGGCTCGTCGCCGTCGCCGGGAACGCGGAGAGCGCACCAATACTCGTTGCGCCGGTCCCTCGGCCGCGCATCGAGCGGGCGACGGTCGAGCAGATCGGCGCGACCGAGACGCGCGTCGAAGCGCTCCAGCCCGGCGAGGTGATCCAACTCGAGGCGGAAGTCGGCGATGCGATCACCCTCCACGCCGCGGCGTCCATCGACCTCGGAGGCGCCGAGACGGCGGGCGCTGATGAGTCTTCGGTCACCGGCAACCTCGCGAGCGCGGCGTTCCGGGCCACCGAGCCCGGCGAGTTTGCGCTCTCGCTTCGGCCCGTCGGCCCCACCGGGCTCGCAGCGCCGCAGGCCGCGTCGGTGACCGTGCGCGTTCGCGAGCGCGAGGGCCATCAGGACCCCGGCGATGCGATCGCCTCGGCCACCGACGAGGGCGGCGATGCGGGCGGCGCGCAGCCGGGCGCTCCGGCGGCCCCGGG
>JBICHM010000266.1:0-24559 GCA_043101835.1 Phycisphaerales bacterium
CCCCACCACCCGCCTCGCCGCACTTGACGCCGACACCGCAAGCGCCGCGGCAAGCAACCGCGGCAGGACCATCGCCACGCTCGCGCGCGCCCTCAGGGGCGATCTCGAATGGATCGCCCTCCGCGCACTCGAGCACGACCGCGACCGGCGCTACGCCAGCGCCTCGGAACTCGCCGCAGAGCTCAGCCGCTACCTCCGCAGCGAGCCCGTCCTCGCCAGCCCCCCCGGCGCCCTCTACCGCACGCGCAAGTTCATCCGGCGCCACCGCGTCGGCGTCGCCGCGGCGTCCTTCGTCGGCGCCGCGCTCCTCCTCGGCGTCGCCGGCCTCTCCGCCGGCCTCGTCCGCGCGCAACGCGCCGAGGCACGCGCCGTCGAGCGCCAGGCCGAAGCCGAACGACAGGCGTCGATCGCCAGCGAAGTCAACGCGTTCCTCAACGACATGCTCGCCGAGGCCAACCCCAGAAACAACGCCGGCGCCATCGACCTCACCGTGCGCGAAACACTCGACCAGGCCGCCGAGAAGATCGACGGCCGCTTCGACGAAGAGCCCGAAGTCGAAGCCGCGCTGCGCAAGACCATCGGCTGGGCCTACTCCAACCTCGGCGTCTACGACGAGGCCGAACGCCACCTCACCCGCGCCATCGACCTCTACAAGGCGTCGATCGGGCTCGAGACCGTCACGACTCAGGACGCGCTCAACGACTACGCCCTCATGCTCATCGACATGCAGCGCTTCGATGAAGCCGAGCAGGCCCTCATCGAAAAACTCGAAGCCGAGGACCGCACCCTCCCCTTCGACGAGGCCGAGCACGCCGTCACACTCAACAACCTCGGCCTCGTCAACCTCTACAAGCGCAACGGCGAGGCGGCCCAGGGGTACCTCGAGCGAAGTCTCGACATCCGCCGGCGCCTGCTCACCCCGCCCGATGAGCGGATCGCCGTCACGCTGCACAACCTCGGCGCCGCGAAGTTCGTCCAGGGCGACTTCGAAGGCGCCATCCCCACCGTGCGCGAAGCCTACGAAATGCGCCTCGAGACGCTCCCCGAAGACCACCCCGATATCTCGCAAAGCCTCAACACTCTCGCCTACCTCTACGACCAGACCGACCGCATCGAGCCGGCCGAGGCGCTCTTCCGCGAAGCCCTCGCGCTCCGCCGGCGCATCTACGGCGACGACCACCCCGCCGTCGCGCAGGCGAAGAACAACCTCGCCACGCTGCTCAACCGGTCCGGCCGCCCCGCCGGAGCCGTGCCGCTGCTCCGCGAAGCGGTCGACACCTGGGAGCGCGCCCTCGGCCCCAGCCACCTCTTCGTCCGGCGCGCCATGGGCACCCTCGCCGCCGCCCTCGCCGCCACCGGCGAGGCCGAAGCTGGCGAAGCCGTCCTCGCCGAGCGCGTCGAACGCACCCGCGCCACCGAGGGCGTCCCGCCCGAAGAGCTCGCCTCGGTCCTGGCCGAACTGGCTCGCGCCCGCGCCGACCTCGGCCGGTATGAAGATGCAGAAACCTCGCTCCTGGAAGCGGTTGCGCTCGACCCGAGCCACCGGACGGCAGTCGCCGCCTTCTATGAGGAGTGGGGCCGCCCCGACGACGCAAAGGCCTGGAAGGACGATCCCGCCCCGGCCGATGCCGGCGATTTCTGAAAAACAGCCCCGACAGTCGATTGACATGAATATGCAGCCGAATGTATATTCATACAATGACCACCGACCGCGCAAGGCGAATCAGGCTGATCGGCGAGCTCGTCGAAGGCGGCGGCGTCCAGAGCCAGGACCAGCTGCGTGAGCTGCTCCTCGACCAGGGCGTCGAAGCCACCCAGGCCACCATCTCGCGCGACCTCCGCGAGATGGGCGTCGTCAAAGGCGCCGCCGGCTACGCCCTGCCCGACGAGGCCGGCGTCGCCGTCATAACGCGCGATCGCCAGCGCGAGCTCGATCGCGCGGTCGCCACGCTCCTGATCAGCGGGCAGCCCGCCGCCAACCTCGCCGTGCTCCACACCGCGCCAGGACACGCCCAGCCGCTGGGCGTCGCGCTCGACGCCTGCCGCCCCGACGGCGTGGTCGGCGTGCTCGCCGGCGATGACACGATCTTCCTTGCCTGCCGCAGCGACGACGCCGCGACGGCCGTGGTCAGGCGCCTCAGGCGCACCGCCGGGCTCGACTGACCCGCACCCCTTCCGGGACCACCACGATCAACGCGCCCACCACGCCGCAGGACGACCCTGCCGCTCGACAACCGTTCCGCTTCATGACCAACCACCGTCGCAAGAAAGCCGTCGTCATCGGCGCCGCTGGATACAGCGGGCGCGAATGCTGCGCGCTCCTGCTGGGCCGCGACGATGTCGCGCTCGTCGGCGTCTTCGGCTCCGACCGGCGCAGCGATGCGCCGAGCCTCGCCGACCTCCACCCGCGGCTCCGCGGCGCCACCGACCTCGAAGTCCTCCCCACCTCCATCGAGGCCGTCCGCACCCTCGACCCCGACGTCGTCTTCCTCGCGACACCCACCGAGGCCAGCCTCGACCTCGCCGCCGCGCTCTGCGCCGAAGAGAACGCCCCCGTCGTCATCGATCTCTCCGCCGCGTTCCGCCTCAAGGACACCGACGCCTTCCAGCGCCACTACAAGCTCGCGCACCCCGCGCCCGCGCTCCTCGAACGCGCCGTCTACGGCCTTCCCGAGCGCTCGCGCGCCGCCATCGCGAAGGCACAGCTCATCGCCTCCCCCGGCTGCTACCCCACCGCCAGCGTGCTCGCCATCGCGCCGCTTGCCGGCGCCGGCGCCATCACGCCCGGCAGCACGCCCATCATCGACGCCGTCAGCGGCGTCAGCGGCGCCGGACGCGGCGCGAACGAACGCACCGCCTTCTGCGAAGTCAGCCTCGCCCCCTACGCCGTCCTCTCGCACCGCCACCAGCCCGAGATCGACGCCTACGCCGGCATCGAGACCCTCTTCACCCCCCACCTCGGCGCCTTCGAGCGCGGCATCCTCGCCACTATTCACATCGAGCTCGCACCCGACTGGCACGCCGAGCGCGTCCGCGCCGCCTACACCCAGGCCTACGCCGGCCAGCCCTTCGTGCAGATCCTCGACGCCGGCGTCTGGCCCAGCGTCGCCGGCGTCGTCGGCACGAACCGCTGCGACATCGCCTTCGCGTCGGACGAGCGGCGCAACCGCATCGTCATCGCCAGCGCAATAGACAACCTCCTCAAGGGCGCCGCCGGCCAGGCGGTGCAGTCCATGAACATCCGCCTCGGCCTGCCCGAGACCGCCGGCCTGCGCACCATCCGCTGATGCACACGACGAATCCCATCCCGAACAACGGCCCGCTCGTCGTGAAACTCGGCGGCGCCGCCATTGACGATGCGCCCGCCTGCGCCGCGCTCTGGGATGCGCTCGCGTCAATGCACGCTGCACAGCCCGGCTCGCTCGTGCTCGTTCACGGCGGCGGCGCAGCGGTCGATCGGCGCCTCGCGCGCCTCGGCCTCGTGAGTGAGCGCATCGAGGGCATCCGCGTCACCACCCCCGAGATCCTCGACGAGGTCGTCGCCACCCTCGCCGGCAGCACCTCCGCGCAGGTTGTCGGTCAGCTGCAGCGCCGTGGCGTCCCCGCCGTCGGCACGACCCTCGCCGCGGGCTTCTTCGCCCGCGCCGCCAAGACCACCCGCTACCCGTTCGACATCGGGCGCGTCGGCGATGTCGGCGGCGGGTCGCCCGGCGTCGCGCTCGCGCTGCTCGCCGCGGGTTGCATGCCCGTCTTCAGCAGCATCGCCCTCGACTCGGACGGCGTCCCGCTCAACATCAACGCCGATGAAGCCGCCGCCGGCGCCGCGGCAATCCTCCGCGCCCGCGCGCTCGTCATGCTCACCGATGTCGAAGGCGTCTGCGACGGCGCGGGCGCGCTCATCCCGGAACTCACCCCCGCCGACATCGACGCCCGCATCGCATCGGGCGAGATAACCGGCGGCATGATCCCCAAGGTCCGCAGCGCCATGCAGGCCGCGACGGTCTCCGGCGCGCCCTGCGTCATCGCCTCGTGGAAGCGCCCGGGCGCCCTCCGCGCGATCGGCGCCGGCCAGCGGGTCGGCACCTGGCTGACGCCGGGCGCGCCGGCGCCGCTGACGGAGGCGACGCCATGAACGCACGCCGCCACGCGCAGCGACGAAGGCCGACGCGCTGACCCGCGCGTCGTCGCTCCGTTCCCTCCAACCCATTGCACATCGCGGCGCCCTGCGCCGACTCGCGACGCGTCATCGCGTCGCCGAAAGGACTCGTCATGATCAGCCTGCTCGCCCCCGCATCCACTGTCGCCACCAAGGACGTGCTCTCCGTCGCCGAACTCACCGCGACCGAGATCAGCGCCATCCTCGACACCGCCGCCGCCCTCAAGCGCAACCCGATGCACGCGCGCGGTCTGCTCGCGGGCAAGTCCATCGTCCTGCTCTTCGAGAAGCCCTCGCTCCGCACACGCATCACCTTCGAGCTCGGCGCCCAGCGCCTCGGCGCTGCAGCGCTCTATATGGACCACGCGAGCACCAAGATCGGCGAGCGCGAACCCGTCGCTGACTACGCCCACAACCTCTCGCTCTGGTGTGACGCCATCGTCGCGCGTGTCTTCGACCACGCCGTCGTGCAGGAACTCGCCGCCGAGGCGACCGTCCCCGTCATCAACGGCCTCCGCGACCTCTACCACCCCTGCCAGGCCCTCGCCGACCTGCTCACCATGCAGGAGCGCTTCGGCTCACTCGCAGGCCTCAAGGCCGCCTACGTGGGCGATGGCAACAACGTCTGCCATTCGCTGCTGCTCGCCGGCGCAACCATGGGCATGGACCTCACCATCATCACGCCCGACGGCTACGAGCCCGACCCCGACGTGCGCCAGATCGCCCGCGCCATCGCCGCCACCAGCGGCGCCAAGATCATGATCACCGACGAGATCGAAGCCGTGCACGGACGCAGCGTCGTCTACACCGACACCTGGGTCTCGATGGGCCAGGAAGACATCGCCGCCGAGCGCGAAGCCGCGTTCACCGGCTACCAGGTCAACGATGACGTCATGGCCATCGCCGGCGCCGATGCGCTCTTCATGCACTGCCTCCCCGCGCACCGAGGACACGAAGTGACCGCCTCCGTCATCGACGGCCCTGCGTCCGTCGTCCTCCAGCAGGCCGAGAACCGCATGCACGCCCAGAACGCCCTGCTCGTCAAGCTCCTCGCCGATGCGCCCACCCCCATGCCGATCACCGTGCCCGCGCAGGCCCACGCCGCGCTCGCCCGCTGATCAACACCACCACCGCACTCCCCACCGCATACCAGCGACCCCGAAAGGAGCCGCATCAATGAAAGTCGTCCTCGCATACTCCGGTGGCCTCGACACCTCCGCCATCGTTCCCTGGCTCATCGAGAACTACAACTGCGAAGTCGTCGCCTTCGTCGGCGATGTCGGCCAGGGCGACGCCGAGCTCGCCGGCGTCGAAGAGAAGGCCATCGCCAGCGGCGCCTCGTCGTGCCACATCGTCGACCTCAAGCATGAGTTTCTCGAAGAGTTCGTCTTCCCCACCATGGCCGCCGGCGCCGTGTACGAAGGGAAGTACCTCCTCGGCACCAGCATGGCCCGCCCCATCCTCGCGCGCGCCCAGGCCCAGCTCGCCCTCGAAGTCGGCGCCGATGCGCTCTGCCACGGCTGCACCGGCAAGGGCAACGATCAGGTGCGCTTCGAGAGCGCCTTTGCCTCCATCGCGCCCCACCTGCCCGTCATCGCGCCCTGGCGCATCTGGGACATGCGCTCCCGCGAGCAGCTGCTCAACTACCTCCAGGAGCGCGGCGTGCCCTGCTCCGCCAGCCTCACCAAGATCTACAGCCGCGACGCCAACCTCTGGCATGTCTCCCACGAGGGCGGCGCGCTCGAAGACCCCTGGAACGCGCCCCCCGATGACATGTGGCTCCTCACCGCCAACCCCGAGGATGCGCCGAGCACCCCCGAGACCGTCACCATCGGCTTCGAGCGCGGCCGCCCGCGCTCCCTCAACGACCAGCCCATGGACCCCGTCGCGCTCGTCGCCACGCTCAACGCCATCGGCGGTCGCCACGGCGTCGGACGCATCGACATCGTCGAGAACCGCCTCGTCGGCATGAAGTCGCGCGGCTGCTACGAGACGCCCGGCGGCGCCATCCTCGTCGAAGGCCTCCGCGCGCTCGAAGGCCTCGTCCTCGACCGCGAGACGCTCCGCCTCCGCGAGCGCATCGGCCACCAGTTCGCCGACCTCGTCTACGACGGCCGCTGGTTCACCCCGCTGCGCGAAGCGCTGCAGGCCAGCGTCGAGTCCATCGCCTCGCGCCTGACCGGCGAGGTCGAACTCAAGCTCTACAAAGGCCAGGCCGTCGTCACCCGCCGCAAGAGCCCGCATAGCCTGTACTCTGACCAGTTCGCGACCTTCGGCGAAGACGAGGTCTACAACCAGGCGCACGCGGAAGGCTTCATCCGCCTCTACTCGCTGCCCCAGCGCATCAGCGCGATGCAGCGCCTCACCCACGCCGAAGCCCTCTGACCGACGTCCATGCCCACGACGACCCTGAATCACATGACTGAGCCGAAGCAGCACAAGGCGATGTGGGGCGGGCGCTTCGAAGGCGCAACCGACCCGCTCTTCCGCGACCTCAACGACTCCCTGCGCTTCGACCACCGACTCGTCGCGCAGGATGTCCGAGGCTCCATCGCCTGGACGCGCGCACTGGCGCGCGCCCAGGTGCTGACCGAGGACGAAGCCGACCGCCTCGCCGATGCGCTCCGCGCCGTCGGCGATCACGCGGCGTCCACCCCGCGCGTCGTCAGCGACGGCGCCGAGGAAGATGTCCACTCCTGGGTCGAGGCGCGCCTCATCGAGCGCATCGGCGACCTCGGCAAGAAGCTCCACACCGGACGCAGCCGCAACGACCAGGTCGCCACCGACCTCCGCCTCTTCGCGCGTGACGAGATCAATGCGCGCATCGCCGAACTCCGCGCCGCGCAGGGCGCGCTCCTCCGCCTCGCCGAACGCGAAATCGACACCCCCTTCCCCGCCTACACCCACCTCCAGCGCGCCCAGCCCGTCCTCCTCACCCACTGGGCGCTCGCGCATGGTGAAGCGCTCGAGCGAGACGCCGACCGCCTCACCGGCGCCGCGACTCGCGCCAACCTCTGCCCCCTCGGCGCCGGCGCGCTCGCCGGAACCGCCTACCCCATCGATCGCGCCGCCCTCGCCGCCGACCTCGGCTTCGACGGCCCCACCCCCAACAGCCTCGACGCCGTCAGCGACCGCGACTTCGTCTTCGAGACCCTCGCCGCGTGCGCGCTCACCGGCGTCCACCTCTCGCGCCTCGGCGAAGACCTCGTCGTCTACTCGAGCGCCGAGTTCGGCCTCATCGAGATGAGCGACGCAGTCACCAGCGGCTCCTCGCTCATGCCCCAGAAGAAGAACCCCGACGCCATGGAGCTCCTCAGAGGCAAGGCCGGCCGCCTCATCGGCGCGCTCGTCTCGCTGGGCGTCACGCTCAAGGGCCTCCCCGCCTCCTACAACAAGGACCTCCAGGAGGACAAGGAACCACTCTTCGACGCGATGACGACGCTCTCCCTCTGCCTCCGCGTCGTGCCCCCCGCGATCGACGGCCTCACCGTCAATCGCGACCGCGCGCGCGACGCCGCCGTCGGCGGCTTCGCCAACGCCACCGAACTCGCCGACTACCTCGTCGGCAAGGGCCGCGCCTTCCGCGATGCGCACGACGCCGCCGGACGCGCAGTGCGCATTGCGCTCGACAAGGGCTGCGCACTCGACGACCTCCCCCTCGACGACCTCCGATCCATCGACGACCGCATCGAGAGCGATGTCTACGATCGGCTGTCGCTCGACAGCGTCCTGGCGATGCGCGATGTGATCGGCGGCACAGCGCCCCGGCGCGTCGCAGATGCCCTCAAGCACGCACAGCAGCGCCTCGCGGCGCACACCAGCGAGGACACGCGATGACCAGCGGAGCTCCCTCCATGCTCGAGCAGGCGGCATTCGAACTCACCACCGAAACCGCCTCCTGCCCGCGCGGCTTCGAGGCCGGCGGCGTCACCTGCGGCATGCGCCGCAGCGGCAAGCCCGATCTCGCCCTCTTCCGCTGCGCCAAGGGCGCATCCGCCGCGGGCGTCTTCACGCAGAACATCGTGCGCGCCGCCCCCGTCGATCTCGCCGAGCAGGCCCTCGTCGCCTCCAAGGGAACCGCCAAGGCGATCATGATCAACAGCGCCTGCGCCAACGCCGCGACCGGCCCCGAAGGCCGCGCCCGCGCCGAGCGCACCCGCGCCAAGATGGCCGCCGCGCTTGGCGTCGCCGAGCGCGAGGTCCTCACCGCCTCCACCGGCGTCATCGGCGTGCAGCTGCCCGAAGACAAGATGGTCGCCCACTACCCCGCCCTGCTCGAAGCCGTCAGCGCCGGCGGACTCGTCCAGGCCGCCACCGCCATCATGACCACCGACACCGTCATGAAGGTCGCCGAGGTAAAGGTCGACTACGAAGGGCGCACGCTCCACGTCGCCGGCGTCGCCAAGGGCTCCGGCATGATCCACCCCAACATGGCCACCATGCTCGGTGTCGTCCTCACCGACGCCGACATCGCCCCCGACGCCCTCGACCAGACCCTGCGCCGCGCCGCCGACCGCACCTTCAACAGCATCAGCGTCGACGGCGACACCTCGACCAACGACTGCGTATTCGCCATGGCCTCCGGCGAAGCCGGTGTGTTTCCCGAGCAACTCGTCAGCGAGGCCATCGAGCGCGTCTGCCGCGCGCTCGCCCTCCAGATCGTCCGCGACGGCGAAGGCGCCAAGAAGGTCATCCATGTGCGCTGCGCGCAGGCCGCGACCGAGGAAGAGGCCCGCCAGGTCGCCCGCACCGTCGGCAGCAGCCTCCTCGTGCGCACCGCCATCGCCGGCGGCGACCCGAACTGGGGACGCATCGTCGCCGCCGCCGGACGCAGCGGTGTCGACTTCGACCTCCAGCGCCTCCGCGTCCTCGCCGGCGGCGTTCCGCTCTTCCAGAACGGCGCCCCCGCCGACTCGGCGCGCGACGATCTCGTCCAGGCCTTCGCAGGCCCCGATGTCGAACTCGAGATCCTCCTCGATGCCGGCAGCGCCGCGGCCGAGTACTTCACCTGCGACCTGACCGAGGGCTACATCCGCATCAACGCCTACTACACGACCTGACCGCGGCGCTCACTCGTCGTCGTCGCCGCCGTCGTGGCCGTCGTCATCGGTCGCGGCGTACACCCCCGCCCCTGCCGCGGCGCCGGCGAGGAAGTAGCAACCCGACAGCGCGAGCGGCGACGCAAGCGCGATCGCGACGACGCCCCAGCGCAAGATCCGGTCGACTCGAACAAACTCGAAAACGCTGTTCTTGCGCGCACGCATGGCGCACCTCCAGTGGCAGAATGGTTCAGGGTGTGCAGAGAAAGCAGTTGATCCGACTGTCAGACGCGGACCGACGTCCTCCCGCCACGGAACAGGCCGGCAATGAGCGCAAGCACGAACAGCACCAGGAAGATGAAGAAGAGGATCTGCGCGATCGACGCGGCGCCGGCGGCGATGCCGCCGAATCCGAACAGGGCCGCCACGATCGCGATGATGAAGAACGCGAGTGCCAGACGCAGCATGGGGTCATGCTCCTTTCCCGCCCGCGCTGTGCAACGCAGGCGTTGTGAGGGCGTCATTGCTCTCCAAGGTTCCTAGGCGCGCCGGAAGCGCGAATCACCCCGCACCGCAACAGATGCCGAACACGCCTCGCATCGACGACGATGCAAGAACAGCGCGCCATTCCCGCACAAATCGCTGACGCCGGGTAGGCTGTCGGCGCGCTGGCAGGCGCAGCCACGGGAGGTCTCTGCATGTCGACAACGCTCATCATCGTGCTGGTCGGAGTGGCCCTCGCCGTCGTGCTCGGCGGATTCATGGTCACCATCTACAACCGCCTGGTCACGCTCTCCCAGCGCTTCATGAACGCCTTCAGCCAGATCGAGGTCCAGCTCAAGCGCCGGCACGACCTCATCCCCAACCTCGTCGAGACCGCCAAGGGCTACATGGCCCACGAACGCGAGACGCTTGAAGCCGTCATCGCCGCGCGCAACCAGGCCGTCAGCGGCCTCGACAAGGCCTCCCGCAACCCGCGCGACGCGCAGGCCATGGGCGAACTCACCGCCGGCGAAGGCGCGCTCACCGGCGCGCTCGGCCGACTCTTCGCCGTCATGGAGGCCTACCCCGACCTCAAGGCCAATCAGAACATGCTCGCCCTCAGCGAGGAACTCACCTCCACCGAGAACCGCGTCGCCTTCAGCCGCCAGGCCTACAACGACTCGGTCACCACCTACAACACCTACCGACGCTCCTTCCCCCCCGTCCTCTTCGCGCCCCTCTTCGGCCACGAGAAGGACGCCTCCCTCCTCGAGTTCGAGGACAGCGAAGCCATCAAGGAAGCCCCCAAGGTCTCCTTCGGGTCCTGACCGAGCGGACCGACCAGCATGGCGATGGACTTCTTCGAGCATCAGCAGGCCGCGCGGAAACGCACCGGCCTGCTCGTCGCCCTCTTCACACTCGCGATCGCCTGCATCGTCGCGATCACCTGCGCCGTCGTCGCCCTCATCCTCGCAACCGTCGGGGCCGCCGAATCGACTTCTGACGACTCGCTCGCGCAACGCGCAATCGCCGTCGACTGGCGCATCCTCGCCGGAACGGCCGGCGCCGTCGTGGGCATCGTCTTCGTCGCCAGCGCCGTCAAACTCGCCGAACTCCGCGCCGGCGGCGGCGCCATCGCCGAACGCCTCGGCGGTCGGCTCGTCACCCACGACGCCGACGACCCCAGCGCCCGGCGCGCGCTCAACGTCGTCGAAGAGATGGCCATCGCCAGCGGCGTGCCCACGCCCCCGGTCTACATCCTCGACGATGAACGCGTCATCAACGCATTCGCCGCCGGCTACGCACCCAGCGACGCCGTCGTCGGACTCACCCGAGGCTGCGTCGAACGCCTCTCGCGCGACGAACTCCAGGGCGTCGTCGCCCACGAGTTCAGCCACATCCTCAACGGCGACATGCGCCGCAACATCCGCCTCATCGGACTCCTCCACGGCGTCCTCGCGCTCGGCCTCGTCGGCGCCGTGCTGCTCCGGTCGATGCGATACGGCCTCTACGCCGGCGGGCGACGACGCTCCTCCAGCCGCTCCGGCGACGGCGGCGCCGCGATCGTCATCGCCATCCTCGCCATCGGCCTCACCCTCTACATCCTCGGCTCCGTCGGCTCCTTCTTCGGCGGCCTCATCAAGTCCGCCGTCAGCCGGCAGCGCGAGTTCCTCGCCGACGCCTCCGCCGTGCAGTTCACGCGCAACCCCGCCGGCATCGCCGGCGCCCTGAAGCGCATCGGCGGCATGTCGCGCCACGGACGCCTCACGACGCCGAACGCCCAACTCGCCAGCCACATGTACTTTGCTGAGGGCGTCGGCTTCCACCTCACCTCCCTCTTCGCCACCCACCCACCGCTCGACAAGCGCATCCGACGCATCGAGCCCGACTGGGACGGCCGCTACCCCGCGCCCGACCGCGCACGCGCCGACGAGGAGCAACCGCCGTCCGCGCAACCAACGCCCGTTCGCGCCGCCGGCGCGAACCTCGCTGCGCTGCACGAGTCGATCGCCCACGTCGGCCAGCCCACGCGTGACCACCTCGACGCCGCCGCCCAACTCCTCCACGCCGCCCCCGCCGCGCTCCTCCGCGCCGCGCACGACGCATTCGGCGCCCAGGCGCTCGTCGCCGCCGCCCTGCTCGACGCGGTAGACGCCGTCCGGCGAGAGCAGGTCGCCATCCTCGAACAGCACGCCCCGCGCGGCGTCGCCGCCGCAGCCCAGCGCCTCGCGCCCGAGACCGCGTCCCTCGACCCCGCGCTCCGCCTCCCACTGCTCGACATCGCCCTCGGCTCGCTCCGATCCCTCGCCGATGCCGACCGCCAGCGCCTTCGCGCCGTCACCGAACGCCTCATCGCCGCCGATCAGAAGATCGGGCTCTTCGAGTGGTGCCTGCGCCGCCTGCTCGTCCGCGCCCTCCGCGACCCCGAGCGCCCGCGCATCACCCACTACGGCATGCAGCGCCTCGCCGCGCCGGTGTCGCAGACGCTCGCAGCGCTCGCCGCGATCGGCGGGCGCGACGACGGCGCAGCGCAGACCGCCTTCGACGCGGCCGCCGCCACGCTCCCCGATGTGCGCACCCGCTTCATCCCCCCCGCCGACACCTCGCTCCGCGCGCTCGACGAGGCCCTGAGCGCGCTCGCCGGCCTCGCCCCGCGTCACAAGCGCCGCCTCCTCGACGCGTGCGCCGTCTGTGTCGCCGCCGATGGCGAAGCGCAGGCGCCCGAGGTCGAGACCCTCCGCGCCATCGCTGATGCGCTCGGCTGCCCGATGCCCCCCGTGCTCCTCGGCGCGTAGCGTCGACGCGAGCGCACCGGTAGGCTTCCCTCGACCCGCCCGGCGCGCCGGGCCGAAGCGAGGCTCCACGTGCTCGAACCCGGCGCCGACGACACCTACCGGAAGACGATCCGCGAACTCTCCGACCGGCTCGTCGAAGCGCAGCGCCCCATCCGCGTGCTCGACGCCGTCAAATGGGACGCCCAGATCCGCGAGGCATTCTTCGCCGGCGACTGCCGCGAACTCCCGCCCGTGGACGCCGCCTGGTACGCCGGCCGACCACTCGCATTCGACGGCCCGAAGAAGCGACAGGAGTTCCAGGACCTCGCGCGCGACATCAGCCGGCGACTCGGCCAGATGAGCCCCGTCGGCGTCATGATGCGCCGCATCTGCCGCGAGTACGAGACCGTCGTCCGCATGCTCGAAGCCCGCGGCACACCGGAGTTCGGCGCCCTCTCCCACGAGCTCTACGGCAGCGCCGGCGACGCATTCCACGCCGGCGACCCCACCCTCGCCGACCTCGGCGAGATGCTCGCCGACGCCCTCGGCGCCATCGACCGCGACGGCAACCTCCAGCCCGAAGACAAGACCATCACCGCCGAACGCGCCGTCACGATCCTCCAGGAACGCCTCGACGATGTTTTCCTCGACCCGGAGCGCCGCGTCCGCGTCGTCCTCAGCGACGGCATCGTCGCCGACGCCGCCGCCGGCGCCGACTACCTCAAGATCCGCGCCGACGCCATGTTCAACGAGCGCGACCTGCGCCTCCTCGAGATCCACGAGGGCTGGGTCCACCTCGGCACCACGCTCAACGGCATGAGCCAGCCCGTCTGCACCTTCCTCAGCAAGGGCCCGCCCTCGGCCACCGTCACGCAGGAAGGCCTTGCGATCCTCATGGAGATCCTCGCCTTCGCCTCACACCCGGCGCGCCTCCGGCGACTCACCAACCGCATCCGCGGCGTCGCCATGGCCGAGCGCGGCGCCAACTTCCTCGATGTCTTCAACTTCTTCCGCCAGCAAGGCGCCGCCGACGCCGACTGCTACACCGACACCGTCCGCGTCTTCCGAGGCTCCACGCCCGACGGCGCGCCCTTCACCAAGGACATCTCCTACAGCAAAGGCTTCATCCTCACCTACAACTTCGTCCAGCTCGCCGTGAAGCGCGGCCTCCTCGACCGCGTCCGCCTCCTCTTCTGCGGCAAGACCACACTCGACGACATGCGCTCCATCGCCCAGCTCGTCGATGAAGGCGTCATCACGCCGCCGGAGTTCCTCCCGCCGCAGATGCGCGACATGCGCGCACTCGCCGCGTGGATGTGCTACTCCAACTTCCTCAACCACCTGAATCTCGAGCGCATCGAGGCCGACTACGCCAACCTGCTCTAGCGCCCGTGCGGCTTCTGCTCGCGCCGGACGCCCCGCCCCGCGTCAATGTCCGCCACCAGCGCCGCCAGCAACTGCACATCCTGCGACTCGAGCACCCGCGCCATCCGCGCAGGCTCCGCCTGCGCCGTCCGCAGCGCCTGCTCCACGCGCGTCCACAAACGCTTCCGCTGCGCATCGGTCGTCGCCAGATACAACTCCGACACCAACTCCGCGAGCTTCCCCGACGCGATCGTGTCGCGATGCTCGTAGTAGCGGTTGATGATGCCCTTCTGATGCTTCGAGTACTCGCGACCGCCCGCCATCGACGCCTCCCTGCATGCGCTTCCGATGCCCCGCCGCGCGCAACCGCGCCCGCGCGAGCACAATGCGGCCAAGGGTAGCCCCTGCGCTCCAGGCCCGCGCCGCTGGGGTTCTCCTCTGGTTTTGCCCATTCGTGCCGAACCCCCCTGTCCGGCGCGGGAGATTGCTGAAATACTGCGCAAGGACCACGGGGAACGCTCCGCCGTAAGGCGCGCGATCTTCTTATGGCTCCGGACCGTTCCAACAACCCCCCGGCGCGCACAACGCCGGGCCGGGTGGCGGTGCTCGACGAGGACCACACGCGCGCCGGCGCCACCGCCGCCGCGCTCGCCGACCTCGGCGTCGAACGCATCGTCCCGCCGGATCCGGTCGCATTTCTTGACCAACCACCGGACGACAAGCCGGACCTCATCCTCGTCCACGCCGGCAAGCTCGCCGAACGAGTCCTCGAGCGCGCCGACGCCGACATCCAATCGCCCCCCGTCATCCTCACCCACGGCGCCGGCGATATCCCGACCGTCGTCGAAGCCATGCGCCGCGGCGCCTTCGACTACGTCGCCCGACCCATCGACACCGCCGAACTGCGCGCCCGCGTCGCCGCGGGCATCGACGCCAGCCGCCAGATGCGCGAGCGATCCGAACGCCGATCCGCCGCCGGCGCACGCGTCCGCACCATCGACGCCCGCCAGCGACTCCTCGCCGAACAGATCATGCTCGGCCACTCCAACGCCGAGATCGCGCGCCGCTGGGGCGTCTCCGAACGCACCATCGCAGGACACCGCGCCGGCCTGATGCGCCACATGGACGCCTCCAACACCGCACACCTCGTGCGCGTCCTCATCGAGGGCGGCTTCGCGCCCGAAGGCGGCTCCGACGAACCCGTCCACGCCGCCCGTTGACGCCCTCGCACAGGGCGATGCGGTCACTCTGCGCGCGACTCCGCATCCGCCGCGCGATCAGCCGACGGCGCCGCCGCGTCATCCTCATCGTCAAAAAGCACCCGCACCCGCGGCGTGTCCATGTCGTCGAACTGCCCCGACCGCGCCGCCCAGATGAACGCGCCGATCGCCACGAAGACGAACACCATCGCAAGCGGAATGAGCATGAACAGCGCCGACATCATTCCTCCCCGAATGTCCGAGACCGGTGCGACAGCGTGATCACCGTGATCGACGACAGCGGCATCAACGCCGCCGCCAGGAGCGGCCCAAGCACCCCGCCGACCGCGAGCGACGCCGTGACGGCGTTGTAGAAGAGCGACGCCCGCAGATTCCGGCGAATCACCCGCGCCGCCCGATCCGACCCCGCCAGCAACTCGACGATCGGCGCCAGCCCCGGGCGCGACACCGACACGTCCGCCGCCTCCAGGCTCGCCTCCGCGCCCCCGTGCACCGCCACGCCCACCGTCGCCGCCGCCAGCGACGCCGCGTCATTCACCCCGTCCCCCACCATCACCACCGTGCCGCTCGGAACGAGCGACTCCACCACGCGGAGCTTTGCTTCCGGCGTCGCCCCGCCCCAGCACAGGTCCGCCTCGAGCCCGAGACGCTCCGCCACCCGATGCACCACATCAGGGTGGTCGCCCGACAGCATCCCAACGCGCCAGCCGGCGGCGCGGATCGCATCGACCGACGCCTGCGCATCCTCCCGCAGCGGCGCCCCGACGCCCGCCACCGCGCGCGCCGCGCCGCCCAGCGCCACCACCACCGGCGTCAACCCCTCGCGCGCCAGCTCTGCCGCCGCATCGGAAACCCACGCCGGCAGCGCCCCCGCGCACACCTCGATGAACGCCGGCGAACCGATCTGCAGCGCCTCGCCATCAAGCGACGCCTCCACACCACGGCCGATACGATGCGAAACCTCGCACAACCGCGACGCGCCGTCGTCGAGCCCCGCCGCAAGCGCGCGCCCCACCGGGTGCGCCGAGTCCCGCTCCGCCTCGCCCACGACCGGACGCAGCGACTCCTCGCCCACCCAGCGCACCAGACGCATGCGGCTCTCCGTCACCACGCCCGTCTTGTCGAGCAGCAACACGCCCGGCGCACTCAGCAACTCCAGCGGCGCGCCACCCTTGATCAGCAACCCCCGGCGCGCCGCGCGCCCGAGCGCCACCGACACCGCCAGCGGCGTCGCCAGCCCCAGCGCACACGGACACGTCACGATCAGGAGCGCCATCGCGTGATCAATCGCATGCGCCGGATCCAGCCACAACCACAACAGCAGCGTCCCCGCCGCAAGACCCAGCACCGCCGCGACGAACCGGCCCGCAATCCGATCCGCCATCCGCACGATCGGCGCCCGGCGCATGGCGCTGCGCTCGACCGTCCGCATCAGCCCGGCGATCCGCGTCTCCTCGCCCGCCGCATCGACGCGCACCCGGAGCGTCGACGCCAGGTTCATTGCCCCCGCCGTCACCCGATCTCCCGGACCAACCGGAACCGCCCGCGACTCGCCCGTCAGCAGCGATTGGTCAAGCTCCGATCGTCCCTCGACCACCACGCCGTCCACCGGCACGCTGTCATTCGCCGGCGCCTCGACAACATCGCCGACCCGCACCTCGTCGATCGGCGCGGCGCGAATCGCCTCCCCCTCCACGATGCGAACGCGCGTCGGCGTCATCGTGAAGAGCATCTCCACCGCGTTCGTCGCGCGCCGCTGCTGACGCTGCTGCAGGTACCGCCCGATCAGCAGCAGAAACACCACCGCCGACAGCGAGTCGAAGTAGATCTCCCCCCGCCCGGTCGCCACGCTCACAACGCCCCACGCTGCGCCGGCGAAGAGCGCAATCGCAATCGGCAGATCAAGATGCAGCCGGCGCACGCGCAGCGAAGCCCACGCCCCGCGGAAGAACACCGACCCCGGCCACGCGATCGCGATGACCCCCAGCCCCGCGCTCGTCCAGCGAAAGAACGCCTCCGTCCCCGGCGCCATGTCGGCGAACGCCCCGCTATAGAGCGCGAACGCCAGCAGCATGATGTTCCCGGCCAGCGCCCCGGCCACGCCGAGCCGCGCCAGCGCCCGGCGCTCGTCGCGCCGTCGCGCCTCGTCGTCCCGCAGCCCGTGCGCCGGCGACGGCCGGTACCCCAGCGAATCCAGTGCCCGCGCCGCACGCGACAGCGATATCGCCGCCGGATCCCATACCAGGTGCACCAGATTCCGACCGAGGTCCAGGCGCGCCTCGACCACGCCCTCCGCCACGCGCGGCAGCGCTTCCACCAGCCACACGCACGCGGCGCAGTGCACGCCGTCCAGCCGCAGACTCGTCCGCAGCAACCCCTCCGGCGCCGCGCTGCAATAGAGCCGCGTGAACGCCGGATCATCGAACCGCTCGAAGCGCTCGCCGACGCCCCGCGCCTTCTCCCCCTTCGACGCCGTCCGCTCGCGCAGCGCGTAGTACCGATCCAGCCCGCACGCGTGAATCACCTCGTACGCCGTGCGACACGCCGCGCAGCAGAACTGATGCGCCGCCCCCTCCTCCACCAGCCCCGCCGGCACCGGAAGATCGCAGTGCGCACAGTCGAGGCGCACGCGCTCAGCGCGATCCGCCACCTCGCGATGGGCCGGCAGCGCGGTCACTTCGCATCGTGCTCATCTGGAGTGTGTGCTGGCCCGTCGCCCGCAGGCGCCTCGCAGCACAGGGGCGTCGCCTGCTCGACCTGCTCCACGAGCGCCGCCGTGTCACCGGCCGCCGTCGCCGCCGGCGCATGCTCCGCCATCGCCGGCATCGCCAGACGGCCAAACAGCGTCCACATCCCGACGCCGATCAGCAGCGCCGTTGTCGCCACCGGCAGCCGTTTGCCCAGCGCCCCGGCGAGGCGCGACACCCCCGCGCCCACCGCCACCAGCGCCGGCAGTGTGCCCGCCCAGAAGACCGCCATCGTCACGCCGCCCCACCACGGGCTCCCTGTTCCCGCCGCGGTGATCACAAAGGCATACAGCCACCCGCACGGCAGCAGCGTCGTCAGCATGCCGACGAGCAGCGCACGCACGCCCGGCGTCCGCCCCGCCGCGAACTTGTGCCCGCGCTCCGTCACCCGGCGCAACCCCGGCGGCAGCGGCGCACGCGGCAGATGCACCCCGCGCAACCGCAGGAACACGATCAGCCCGAACCCCACCATCATCGCGCCCGCGACGCTCGCCGCCACCCGCTGCAGCCCCGCCGCCTCGCCCGTCAGATCCACCGCGCGCCCGACGAGCCCGGCGACCACGCCCAGCGCCACGTAGGTGCTCAGGCGCCCGAGGTTGTACGCCGCGTGCAGGCTCGCGCGACCGCCGCGTTCGGGATCGGCCCCCACCGCGAACGCAACGAACGCCCCGCACATGCCCACGCAGTGCAGACTCCCAAGCAGACTCGCAAGGAACACAGCCCCGATCAGCGCCATCATGACGATGCGCTCCTCCCGGGACGCAGCTCCACGCGCACCGCGCGCACGAACCGCGAATCCCCGCGCAGCGCATCGATGCGGAACTCCCAGATCCCGTACTTCGGCAGGCGCGCACGCGTCGTGTACAGCCCCGGCCCCGTCCGCGCGAACTCCAGCGACGCGACATCGCGGCTCCGCGCCACATGGAACGCCTCCACAGTCACCGACGCGTCATCAATCGTCTCGCCCGCCTCATCGACCAGCGTCAGCGTCAGATCGCGCTCCTGCACCGGCCCCGAATCGGGCCCCGCGACCAGCAGGATGCGCCAGCCCAGCGCATCGCTCGCCGCCTCCTGCCGCTTCGTCTCGTCCCACGCCAGCGCCTTGTCGTAGTAGTCCGGCACCACCGCGAACGCCGGGTCGCTGTGCGCGAAGTACATCAGCGCCGCCGCCACGAACATGTGCGCCCCGAAGAGCGCCAGCACCAGCCCGATCCAGAAGGCGCCCTGCCGCTTCTTCGCATTCATGATCCGCCATCCTCTCCACCGGGCGCCGCGCCGCGCGGGCCGAGCAGCCGATACGCCACACGATCCTCGTACCCATCGGCCGCCGTCACCAGGAACACCGCCTCCGCGCCGCCATCGGTAAACGCCGCACGCGCCGCCCCGACACGCAGACTGATCGTCTCCGACTCGCCCGGCCCCACCTCGACCGTCGGCGCAGCCTCCAGCCCGAGGAACCGCGCGCCCGCGGGCGACTCGATCGAAATCGTGTACGACGCGACCTCCCGCGTCCGATTCACCACCTTCACGCGCACCTCGTTGGTCACCTCGCCATCGATAATGACATACGGCAACCCCTGGCCGCGCAGCAGCGACACATCCGCCGCGCCCTTGCTCGCGAGCGTCAGCACGAACAGCGTCGAGAGCACCCCGAGCACGCCCGCGTACACGAACAAACGCGGGCGCACGATCCGCGACTTCCCGCCCTCGATCCCCGCCTGCGTGCTGTACCGGATCAGCCCCCGGTCACGCCCCACCTTGTCCATCACCGCGTCGCACGCGTCGATGCACTGCGCGCACCCGATGCACTCCATCTGCAGCCCGTTGCGGATGTCGATCCCCGTCGGGCACGTCGTCACGCACATGTGGCAGTCGATGCAGTCGCCCTGCTCGCCGGCGATCGTCTTCAGGCGCACATCCCCCGTCTCCGGGTCGCGCGACCGCTGCTTCTTCATCTTCCCGCGAGGCTCACCCCGCTGGTAGTCATACGAGATGATCAGCGAGTTCCGGTCCAGCATCACGCTCTGGAACCGCCCGTACGGACACGCCACGATGCACGTCTGCTCTCGGAAGAAGCAGAAATCGAACATCATCGCCGCCGTCACGAACGCCACCACCAGGAACCCCGTCGGGTGCTCCAGCGGCGACTGGCGCACCCACTCGCCCAGCGTCTCCACACCCACGAAGTACGACAGGAAGATGTTCGCCACCACCACCGACACAACCAGGTACACCGCGTACTTCACCGGTTTCCGCACCGCCTGCGGCAGCGGAACCCGCGCCTTCACCCCCGGACCGCCCTCGAACAACCGCTCGATCGGCCGGTACAGGAACTCCAGGTACACCGTCTGCGGGCACGCCCACCCGCACCACACCCGACCGAAGAGCGCCGTCGCCGCGAAGATCGTCACGAACACGCTCACGATGAACAGCGCAAGCAGCAGCGTGTCCGTCGGCAGGAAGGTCACCCCGAAGAACGTGAACTCGCGCCGAACGATGTCCAGCAGCACCGCCGGGCGGCCGTTGATCGTCAGGAACGGCAGCGCCGCGAACAGCGCGACCAGCCCGTAGGCGACCACGCGCCGGCGGACCAGAAACCGTCCTTTCGACAGACGCGGGCGCAGCCATCGGCGCGAACCGTCATCGTTCAGCGTCGACAGCACGCTCGGCGCGCGGGGCGCCTCCACGCTCGCCGCCGACGCGCCCGCGCGATCTTCCGTCTCCATCCCGGCCCTCGCGCTCCTCCTGGAGCGGACCCGCCACAGTCCTGTTCAACCGGTCACGAATCCGCCGCGGGATCCTCGAACACCAGAGGCTCCACCTCCGGGAATGCCTCGATGACTTCACCCTCCGCAGGACGAGGCCCCGCAAGGTCGGCCCCGCGCAGGCTCGCCACGTACGCCGAGAGGAGAATCACCTCCGTCTGCTGCAGCTGGCGACCCCATGCCGGCATCCCCTTCACGACCAGCCCATCGTTGATCACGGTGTAGATGTCCGTGATCGTCTGGACGTTCTTGTAGTGTTCGTCGGTCAGGTTCGGCCCGACGAGCCCCTCGCCGTTCGTGCCGTGGCACGATGCGCACTTGCCGACGTACGTGCCCGCAACCGCGCTCATGTAATCCGGGTTCGCCGCCAGACCCGCGATCGTCGCCGCGTCCGGCTCGAGGTCGCCGAACTTCGCGAACTGCTTGCGGTAGAACTCCGCCACGTCCGCGTCGTACGCCTCGTGAATCGAATACGACAGCGGGCTCACGTGGTACCACACGACGTACGGGAAGCAGAACAGCACCGTCACGAAGAAGATCAGGTGCCACCAACCCGGCGTCGGGTTGTCGTACTCGCGGATGCCGTCGTACTCGTGGTCGAGCAGCTGTTCCTGCGTCGTCATTTCTGCGTCCCCCCCTCGGCGCCGTCGTCCAGCGCAAGACGCGCCGCGCGCTCGATGTCCTCGCGCCGCCCGAGCGTCACCGCCCGGTAGAGCACCGCCGCAAAGACCGCTATGAAGATCACCATCGCGACCTTGGGGAAGGTCGCCAGGTCCATGTTTCCGATCAGGTCGCCGAATGTCACTGGCCGGCCCCCTCTCCGTGCGCGCCCGCATCGCCCTGCGCCACCGGCTCGGCCTCGACCGCCTCGTCGGGAACCTCCGCCGGCGCCGGCGTCTTGCTGATGTCCGTCCCCAGCCGCTGCAGGTACGCGATCACCGCGATGACCTCCTTGTCGCCAAGGTCGGCAAGCCCCTCGTCCTGCCCCTGCTCGACGAGCTCGGCCGTGATCTGCGCCGCCTGCTCGCGCGCCATCGCCGGTGCGCTGTTCAGCGCCTCGCCGTACGGCACGCCGACCATCGCCATCGCGTCCACGCGGCGCTGGATCGCGTCAAAGTCCAGCGCCTTTGTCAGCAGATGCTTGTAGCCCGGCATGATCGAGCCGTCGTTGATGTTGCGCGGGTTGTCGAAGTGCTGCACGTGCCACAGGTGGCTGTACTTCCCGCCCACGCGCGCCAGGTCCGGACCGATCCGCCGCGAGCCCCACTGGAACGGATGGTCGTACACGAACTCGCCCGCCTTCGAATACTCGCCGTACCGCTCCGTCTCCGCACGAATCGGACGGATCATCTGGCTGTGGCAGTTGTAGCACCCCTCCGCGATGTAGATGTCGCGACCCGCAAGCTCCAGCGGCGTGTACGGCTCCACCGTCTCGATCGTCGGAACGTTCGACCGGATCAGGAACATCGGGATCGCCTCGAACAGCGTCGCAACCGACACCGCGATCACCACCCACACCGTGAACCGCACCGGCAGACGCTCCCAGCGCCGATGCCAGAACCCCTGCAGGAACCGCTCGCCGGTCTTCGCGAACTCGATGTTCGCCGTCATCTTCGACGGCGGCGGCGCCGGATCCTGATAGTCCCGCGACAGCGCCGGCGCCTGGTGCACCGGCTCGTCGTACTTGTCAGGACGGTTCCGCCACGTCATGAACAGGTTCCAACCCATCAGGATGGCGCCCGCCAGGAACATCGTGCCGCCCACGGCGCGGATCCAGTACATCGGGATCAACGCCCGCGTCGTCTCGACGAAGTCGGGGAACGCCAGGCGACCCGTCTCGTCGAACGCCCGCCACATCAGGCCCTGCGTGATGCCCGCCGTGTAGATCGACAACACGTACAGCAGGATGCCGATCGTCCCCAGCCAGAAGTGCGTCGTCGCCAGACGCACGCTGTACAGCTTCGTCTGGAACAGCCGCGGCGCCAGCCAGTACAGCATCCCGAAGGTCATGAACCCGTTCCACCCCAGCGCGCCCGAATGCACATGCGCAATCGTCCAGTCCGTGTAGTGGCTCAGCGCGTTCACGCTCTTCACGCTCAGCATCGGCCCCTCGAAAGTGCTCATGCCGTAGAACGTGATCCCCACCACGAAGAACTTCAGCACCGGGTCGTTCGTCACCTTGTGCCACGCGCCGCGCAGGGTCAGCAGACCGTTGATCATCCCGCCCCACGACGGCATCCACAGCATCACGCTGAACAGCATGCCCGCCGTCGACGCCCACGCCGGCAGCGACGTGTAGTGCAGATGGTGCGGCCACGCCCAGAGGTAGATGAACACCAGCGACCAGAAGTGCACGATCGACAGCCGGTACGAATACACCGGCCGCTCCGCCGCCTTCGGCAGGTAGTAGTACATCAGCCCCAGGAACGGCGTCGTCAGGAAGAACGCCACCGCGTTGTGCCCGTACCACCACTGAATGAACGCGTCCTGCACGCCCGCATACACCGGGTACGACTTCAGGGCGAACACCGGCACTGCAAGACTGTTGAAAAAGTGCAGAATCGTCACCGTCACGATCGTCTCGATGTAGAACCACAGCGCGACATACATGTGCCGCTCGCGACGACGCAGCAACGTCATGAAGAAGTTCGTCCCGAAGAAGCCGAGCCACACCACCGCGATCGCGATGTCAATCGGCCACTCCAGCTCCGCGTACTCCTTCGCCTGCGTGAAGCCCAGAGGCAAGGTCAGCGCCGCGCTGACGATGATCCCCTGCCACCCCCAGAAGTGCAGGCGGCTCAGCCGATCGCTGAACATCCGCGCCTTGCACAGCCGCTGCGTGCTGTAGTAGATCGCCGCGAAAATCGCGTTCCCCGCGAACGCGAAGATCGCCGCGTTCGTGTGCAACGGACGCAGGCGCCCGAACGAGAGAAACTCGATGTCCAGGTTCAACGCCGGCGCCGCCAACTGCAGCGCGATCACGACGCCCACAAGCATCGCCACCACGCCCCAGATCACCGTCGCCCACACGAACTTCCGCACGATGTCGTCGTCGTAGACGAAGGACTCCAGACGCCCCCCGTCACTCGCGACCGCCTCCGGATTGGCCATCTGCCCGCCCTTCCAAATGCTGCGCGCGACCGTGCGCCGCGCGGAACCCCTGCTTCACCGCCGCGCAACCGGCGGCGACACCACGACGCCCGGCACGCCACAGAAAGCCCGTGGCGTATTGCGGATGTCCATGTACACTGACCTGCAGATCGTATCGTCCTGATTCCGGATTTCCAGCCGCGTTTCCTGTCTCACAGGAAGCACCCCGCTTGGCGCCACGCCCATGCCGGTTCGAGCCGACCTGAACGCGTCCGAAAACACGACACGCTCACTCCGAAATCGGACACTCGCAAGCAAGCAATCCAAGAACGCGATCCACGCCACCATGCGCCGGATCGTCGCAGTCGAGCACAATGACAGGCTCGGCCCGGCCCGGGGCCTCGTAGCGCTCGCGCAATGCCAGGTACACCCCCGCGTCGGCATCCGACACATCCGTCCCCGCCAGCGCCCGCGCACGCAGCCGCACCAACGTCGTCGCCTCCGCGCACTTGCACCACGCGACAACGCCAACCCCACCAACCCCAAGCAGTTGCGCCCGACGCGCCGCCGTCGGCGCCGTCGAATCCAGCACCACGCTCCCGCCGGCCCCAAGCACCCGACACCCCGAAGCCACCACTGCTTCATACGTTTTTTCAGTTATTTCATCGGAATATAGCGCATCACCCCCGCGCGCCGCTGGCGACAGCCCGGCGAGGCGTTTCCGCTCCGTATCCGACCGCACCACCGTCGCGCGCAGCGCCGGCGCGAGCCGGCGCGCCCAGGTCGACTTCCCCGTCCCCGGCAGCCCCGTCATCACGACGCACGCCGGATCGAGCGTGTACCCCACCGCCAGGTGGAACGCCGCCACCGCCTCCTGCCACGCCGCGACGCGCGCCTCGTCGCCGGCCTGCCCGCCGTCG
>JBICHM010000267.1:0-6726 GCA_043101835.1 Phycisphaerales bacterium
GACAGCGCGTGGCTAGCCACGACGCCGATGGCGGCGCTGCAGCGCTACATGGAAAAGCACGACCCCGACGGGGACTGGACGCTCGACCCGGCGACCACCGAAGTATGGCTGGGCGTGGGGAGGACCGAAGCGTTCGACGACGAAACGCTCCGCGACCAGGTGACCCGGGGGTTCGTGCCGCTGGTGTATTGGCTCGATCCCGCAGAACGGGCGCGAGCGCTCGAGATCGCGACCGAGGTCGAGCGGTCGCGCTGACCGCGACTCGAACGCCCGGATATGCTCAGGCATGCACGGACGCCACCGGATGACATGTCACACCGCTGCGATATTCGTCCTGGGGTGCTGCCTTCTGGCGTGCGCCGCCGGCGCGGAGCGTGCGGAGCCGGATGCGCGTCCCGCGCCCGCTCGCGCTGAGGCGGAGGCGGCGTTCGAGATCGACCGGCGCCCGGTCTTCATGCTTCGCACGTGGAACGGCTCGTACGGCCCCGACAACCCGCTGGGCCTCTCGCCGGGGTTCCGCGCCGATGACGCGGGGCGCGCAATGGCGCAGGCGCTCACGCGTCAGTACCGCAAGGGCTGGCGCCGGTTCATGCTCCACACGCCGACCGGCGGCCCCCCGAGCGCCACGCTCTCGAAGACGGTCGGTGAGTGGTGGTCTCGGTCTGAGGCATGGCGAACGACCATGACGCGCGAGCTCTCGGCGTGGCTCGCCCGGCACCCGGACGCGACACTCGGCATCTACACCGGGCTGCGCCTGCGCAGCGGCGAGATGCCGGACGACGAGACGCTCGCGCGCTGCCTGCAGCCGTGGCTCGATATCGGCCTGACCGAGTTCGCGTTCGACGCAACCAGCCCGGTGGAGAACCGTGACGAGTTTCTGCGCGTCCAGTCATGGCTCACGGCGCGCGGCGCACGCGCAATCATGGAGGCGTACCCGGTTGATCGATCGCGCGGGGTTGTCGAGGAGTCCTGGCTCGCTCGTACGCCCATGGTCGCCGCTGCGCGATACGAGACCATGCACGATCCGGATGATCGCTGGTCGTTCAATCCGGCGAGCACCGAGGTCTGGGTCAGCGTCGGCATCGGCGGCGGGCCCACGCTCGAGGAAGCGCGAGATTATGTCCGGCGCGGCTACGTGCTCTTCGTCTATTCAATTTACGAGAATCAGCGGTTCAACGCGCTGCGGGCGGCGACGGAGAACCGACGCTAGATCCGCTCAGCCCTTCGTCGGCGCCGCGATCTCTTCGAGCTTCTCGAGCCTGCCGGCCTCGTCGAGCACGCGCTCGGCGTAGGTCTGCATCGCGTCGCGCAGCTGCTCGAAGGAGTCGAGCACGTAGAGGATCGGCTGGTAGTGGTCGATCTCAAAGGTCGTGTCGCACACGCGCTCGAGGTTGAAAGGACGGCGCTCGACTTTGTCGCTTTCGAGCGCGTGATGCCCCTCGCCGTCGCTGGAGATCAGGCCGGAGCCGTAGAGCTTCAGCCGGTTGTCCTCGTTGATGAGGCCGAACTCGACGGTAAACCAGAAGAGGCGCGCCAGGCGCTCGGTGTGTTCCTCGCTGGTCGTGTACAGCGCGGCCTTGCCGTAGGTCTGCAGGAAGTCAGCGAAGATCGGATCGGCGTGCAGCGGCACATGGCCGAAGACATCGTGAATGATGTCCGGCTCGGGCAGGTAGTCCATGCTCGTCTTCGGGCGGACGCTGATGGTCGTCGGGAAGCGGCGTTGCGCGAGGAAGGCGAAGAAGCTCTTTGCCGGCAGATAGCCGGGCACGCCCCAGGACTGCCAGCCGGTCATCGGCATGAGGTTGGCGTTCACCTCGCGCAGGTCCGGCACCGCGTCCTGGCGCAGGTTGATGACCTTCATGCCGTCGAGGAACACATTCGACGCGGCGGTCTCGAGCTGCTCCATCCGGCGCTTGAAGAGCACCGACCACACCTCGTGGTCGTCGGCCGAGTAGCGGTCCCAGTGCTGCGTGATTGTCATCTTCTCGATGTCGATCTTGTCAGCCGGGAGCTTCGCCGAGTCCTCGCCGGCCTTGAGGGCCAGCTTGGCCTCGTCGGAGTCGATCACCTGGTGCCAGATGGTGCTCATCGATGCGCCTCCTGCGTTCGTCCGCGGCGTGGGCGCGAAATCGCCCAGCCGATGCAGGATTATACCGATCAGCGCCGCCGGTTCTTCCCGCCGTTCAGGCGCGCCAGCCCCGCACCCGGTGCTGCTGCTGGAATGCGAAGAGAGGGGTGGCCAGCGCGAGCAGCCCCCCGACGGGCAGCGCCAGCCCGGCCGAGTACAGCGCGCGCAGCCCGCCGATCCAGAGCTCCGCCGCCGCTCGCACCTCAATCGACGGATCCCACAGCGAGCGGAGTTCGAGCAGCGTCGTGGCGACGATCGTCAGCATCGCCATGGCGACGAGGGAGAGCAGGGCGAGCGTCAGCGGATTGCGCCGCATCATCGAGCCGCGCATCACGACGATCGTGTACGCCGCCGCGGCGCAGCCCAGGGCGTGCGGACCGAGCACCGCCACCGCACCCTGTCCCGCGGCGTCTGGCGAATCAAATGTCAGGTCGAGCAGCGCACCCAGCGTCAGCCCCGCCCACAGCGCCGCGGTCTTCGGCGCGTGCGAGGCCACGAAGGCCAGCAGCACGACCACGAACGACGGCGTCACGCCCGACTGCCCCAGTTCGAGCGCGTCGCGCAGCCCGATCTCGAGACCGAGGAACAGCCAGCAGCAGATCGCAAAGACGGGAAGGCTCACGGCGCGCCCTCCGTCACCGGCACGCGCAGCACGACCTCACTGACGCGCCGCGGGTCGATCTCCGGTCGCAGCGTCACGCGCAGGCGCCCATTGGGCTGGCGCTCCACCTCGGTGACGCGCCCGATCTGCAGCTGCTGAGCGCCCGCCGGCCAGGTCGAGTCATTCAGACGCACGATCTGGCCCGGCGCAATGTCGCGCGCGCCCTGCTCCATGTCGCCGGCGAGCGCGCCGTCGCCGCCGGGGCGGAACTGACCTCGAAAGGCGACATCGGGGTCGTTCACCATCACGAGCGCTTCGATCCAGCCCGTGCGCTCCTCGGTGATGGGCAGCACGAGGCACGACGCGCGCCCGACCTCAACCACGCGCCCGACCAGGTGGAACCCGCCCGACACCGCGACCGACGACAGGGGCTGCACGCCCTGCGCCGTCCCCGCGCCGATCCGCAGCGCCGTGTCCTGCGCGTTCGTGGAGGAACCGGTCACCGGAGCCGCGAAGGCGCGGACCTCCAACTCCGGCGCCACGGCGTAGCCGGCCTGCAGCTCGGCGACGAGGCGCTCGAGATCGTCGATCCGCTGACGCGCACGCGCGAGGCGCGCGGCCAGATCCTCGCGCTGGGCTTCGAGCGCCGCGACGCGCGGGTCGTCGGGGGCGCCAGTCTCGGCGGGCCGGAGCGTGCGGCTCAGCGTCGCCAGGGGGTGGCTGACAGGCTGGATGATGAAGTTGACCGGGTCGCGCAGGGCGCCGATCCAGCGCGTGAATCGCGTCGGCGCAAGCGCAAGGACCACCAGCGCGACGAGCGCCAGCGGGAGGGGCCTGATTGTGCCGGATCGTCCTCGGCTCATGCCCGCGCCGCCGGGCGCCCGCCAGCGCGCAGGCGCCGCCCGCGCGCGGTGAGCGCGCCTAGAGGTCCATGTCGTTCTCGAGGGTGTCCTTCCACTCCTCGATGTTCTCGAGATAGATCGCCGTTCCGCGCGCCACGCAGGTGAGCGGATCGTCGGCGATCTTCACATCGAGCCCCGTCGCCGCGCCGACGACGACATCCAGCCCGCGCAGGAGCGCGCCGCCCCCGGCCAGCGTGATGCCGTTGTCCACGAGGTCGGCCGCCAGCTCCGGCTCGGCCCGCTCCAGTGTGCGCGTGACGGCCTCTACGATCTGGCTGATCGGCTCCTGCATCGCCTCGCGCACTTCCTCAGCGGTGATGACCATCTTGCGAGGCAGGCCGCTGACCATGTCGCGACCGCGCACCTCGATGGACTCATCGCTCCCGACCGACGCCGCCGAGCCGATCTCGATCTTGATCCGCTCGGCCGTCTGCTCGCCCACATGCAGGTTGTAGTTCTTCCGCATGTAGGAAATGATCGATTCGTCGAGGTCGTCGCCGGCCACGCGCACGCTTTCGCAGACGGCGATGTCGGCCAGCGACATGATCGCGACTTCCGTCGTGCCGCCGCCGATGTCCACGATCATCGACGCCGTCGGCTCGACGAAGGGCAGGCCGGCGCCGATGGCCGCGGCGATGGGTTCCTCAACGAGATACGTCTTCCGTGCGCCGGCGCGCTCCGCGCTGTCGAAGACGGCCCGCTTCTCCACCTCAGTGATGCCCGACGGCACGCTGATGACCACGCGCGGGCCGAAGAGGCGGCTGCGCCCGTTCACCTTGCGGATGAAATAGCCGAGCATCGCCTCGGTGATCTCGAAGTCGCTGATGACGCCGTCCTTGAGGGGGCGGATGGCGACGATGGAGCCCGGGGTCTTGCCCAGCATCTCCTTGGCCATCCAGCCGACGGCGTTGCCGTTGTTGAGGACGCGGTTGGTCCCCCGCTTCACGGCGACCACGCTGGGCTCGTTGAGCACGATGCCCTCGCCCCGAACGGCCACGAGCGTGTTGCAGGTGCCCAGGTCGATACCCATATCGACGCTGAACCAGCCCATGAGTCGATCGAGGAACACGACGCGTCTCTCCAATGCGCATGGATGCGGCGGATCCTCCGCCGCAGAACATCCCGAACCCATTGGATCGGCCCATGCGGGTCCGGGGCCACAAGATATCGGATTCTCGGACCCCCGCATGGGGCGACCGCCGGGTCGAGGAGCGCACGAAAAAGGCGGGGTCGCGTCGACCCCGCCTCGGGCGTGTTCGATCGAATCCGGGCGGCGTGATCACTCGCTGACGCGAATGTCCCCCTCCGCCTGGATGGTCAGCGCCTTCATCGGCCCGCTGACGTTGGAGGGGCCGACCTTCTGGCCCTGGATGTAGACCAGCGCGACGGCCGCCGTGAGGCAGACCACCGCCAGGAACATCAGGCCGGAGTAGACGTTCGGTCCGCCGCGTCGCCGGGCGCCGGGGCCGCCGGGCATCTGCATCCCCATCTGGCTCATGTCGAGTCTCCCTTGTGGGTGTGAGGGGTAGCGGATCAGCGGGACGCGAAGACGAGGTCGCCGGGGCGGACATCGGCCGAGCGGCCGAGGAAGTCGACGCGCCCGATCGACTCGTTGAGGTTCACTTCCTGGAGGATCACCTTCGCGACGAACTCGCTGCCGCGCGCGATGGAGAGCTCCTGCCCGCGACGGAGGCGGTCGTTCGTGCCGGCGTCGATCGCGACGAGCGTGTTGCCGCCGGCGTCGCGACGCACGTTGAGGATGCGCGCCTGGATGGGCCCGGCGGTCCCCGCGCCGGCGCTGCCGGCGATGCTCGGGCTGCTCAGGCCGGCCTGGTCGCGGACCTCGACGAGCTGCTCCTGCAGGGCCCGGTTGGTCTCCTGGGCGACCTCGAGCTGGCCGGAGAGATCGTTGATGCGGTCGGCGAGCTCGATCTCACGCTGGGCGTAGCGAAGCTCGTTCTCGCGGAGCAGCTGCACCTCGTCGCGGTAGGACGTGATCAGGGCGGCCTGCGTGTCGGCCGTCGAGGCGAGCTGGTCGATCTTCGACTCGAACCCCTCGCGCGACACCTCAAGTTGCTTCACCGAGGCGAGCAGCTGGGCACGCTCACGCTGGAGCGGGCTGACCTGCTCCTGCAGGCGCTGATTCTCATTCTGCAGCGCGGCAATCTGCTCCTGCAGCGCATCGCGCTCCTGGCCGAAGCGAGCAGCGGCCGTGCTGGCCAGGTTCGACTGCACGGCGGCCTCGGCCTTGAGGTCCAGGAAGTCGCCCCGGATCCGGTCCGCGTTGGCGGTGTAGGCCACCGAAAGGGCGGCGAGCAGGATGCTCAGCGCCGCGGCCAGAACCACGAGAATCTTGGTGACGATGTGCACGATCGGCTCCTCGGTGCGGCTTCTGCGGTCAGCGGGCGGACTGACACCGCGACCAGGGGGAAGAATCTACGACAAATCGCGGTCGGTGGATCCACCGGATCCGCGTTTGTGCAGCCTTCCGGCCCTGCTGGCGGGGTCCTCTCCCCGGAGAAGTTTCTCGCATACCACGCGGGCCTGTCAACTCGCCGTTGCGATCGACCTGTGGATTCTCCCCGGCCGATGCCTCGTGTGGCCGCTTTCCGGACTGTCGGTCAGCGGAATCCGTCCGAGAGGGCCGTCACGATCGCCGCGGCCGCGCTAACGGCGACGATCGGCGAGGGGTCGTCCAGCATGCCCTCGAGGCGCTCGAGGGCCCGGTCGCTGCCCACCTGGCCGTAGACATACGCCGCCTGGGCGCGGATGGCCGGCATCTCGTCGGCGGCGTACTCGTCGGCGATGAAGTCGCCCCGGGGCAGCCCCAGCTGCGCGAGGCTGGCCGCCGCCGCGAGACGGATCTCCGCCGGCAGCACCTCTTCCTCGGTCTCGCCTCGCTCGGCCATGTAGATCAACTGATCGATCGACCGGCGGTCGCCGACCTCCCCGATGATCTGCACCGCCAACGCCGCGGCTTCCAGTTCCTCCGGTCTGCTCGGGTACAGCGCTGCGCGGATGGCCTCGAACGCGTCGGCGTCGCCGAGCTTTGCGAGCGCCTCGGCGATCTGGAGATTGAGCAGACGCACGTCGCT
>JBICHM010000268.1:0-9587 GCA_043101835.1 Phycisphaerales bacterium
GCCGAAGCCGCGCTACTTTCGCGTGAACCCGATGCCCAGGCCGGCCAGCGCGGCTTCGGCCCGTCCGGGAATCGTGCAGCCGTCACGACCGGCAGGGTCACGCCGGTCTCGCCGCGCCGACTCACCCAACCGGCGCGGTCGCATGCAGACGGAAAAGGCCGCGCACGCCGGGGGATCGCATTCGACGCTTCGTTTGCATCCACCTGCGCTCCGGATCTCGATGGAGCGCGACATCCTAAACCTCGGAGGTCTCCTCATGTGCGCGACTCGCAAGCAGGGAAGGGACATCCGAAGAAATGCCTGTGCAGCCTTCGCCGTGTGCGCGGCGGGGCTGAGCGTCTCGATCGCCGACGCCAAGCCCAAGGACCCGGTCGATGGCGTCAGCAACCCCACGACGACCACGGTGTGGGGCGTCTTCCGCGACTTCCGCAAGCACCACCAGCCCGGCGGGCACCCGGACTTCGGGAAGAATCCGGCCGCCGGCGACGCCCACTCGATGGGCAATGTCGCCGACACCCTCGACGCCGACGGCTGCCCCGTCTTCACCGGCGCGGGGAGCGTCGTAGCGACATCATGGACCGACAACGCCGGGCGTCAGATCCATCCCTCGCTCTTTGACGCAGCGCAGGGCGACGTCGCCGGATCCTGGGGAGCCGCCGACAATGGGGCCATCGCGTCGGTCAACTCGTTCCGCCAGTGGTTCCGCGATGTGCCGGGCATGAACACCTCGGCGCCCTTCGGGTTGCAGTTTGAGTATGACGAGGGCGCCGGCGCGTGGGTCTTTGATGAGTCAAAGGTCAAGACGAACCAGGCGATCATCGGCGGCGGCTCGAACTCGAACTTCGAGTACTCCTTTGCGCTGAATCTCACCGTCCGCCACCACGCCGGCGACGGGGACTACATCGAACTGTCCGGCATGGACGACATGTGGGTCTTCGTCGATGGCAAGCTCGTGGCCGACCTCGGCGGCGTGAACCACGCCGAGACGATGTTCGTCCCGCTCGATCGCCTCGGCCTTGTCGACGGGCAGAAGTACGACGTGAAGATCTTCATGACCGAGCGCATCAAGCAGCGTCAGCACCTGCGCGTCGTGCTCGCCGCCGACTTCTTCGGCGGCGCCCTGCCGACGACCATGGGCATGTACGACTGAGGCTCAATCGCCAAACCGACCCCACCGTCCGCCCCCGCCGCCCCACGTGTCGTCGGGGGCGGCGTTTGTTGTCGGGGCCGCCGGTGCGCCTATTCTCGATGTCCGGCGCGCTGCGCGGCGGTGGGTGCGGGGGCGCAACTCCGCCCGCCCGGGGCGACGCCGGCTGACAGGACACGTCGCCATGGCCGCCACCACCACCTCGCCCGTCGTCCGCGCCGCGGACGACGGGCCCGTGTACCAGGTCGTCAACCACCCGACGCGCTGCGTGATGTCCGCTTCAGACACCGGCGGCGCCTACTCGCTCTTCGAACTGACCTGCCCGCCGAACGACGGCGTGCCGATGCACACCCACACCACCGAAGACGAGACCTTCATCGTGCTCGAGGGCGAGCTGACACTGACGGTTGGCGGCGTCGAACACACAATCGGCCCTGGCGGCGTGGCCTTCGGCCCGCGCGGGATCCCGCATCGATTCGCGAACCGCACCGACCGGACCGCGCGGTTCTATGTCATGACGACGCCGGGCGGGTTCGAGCGGTTCTTCGCCGCGGTCGACGAGGCGTTCGGGCACGGCGCGCCCTTCGACCCGCGCGTCTTCCTCGGCCTCATCCGCGAGCATCACATGATCACCGAGTGATCGGGTTCGGATCGTCGTGGCGGCGGGCGCCCGACGGCTCGAACCCGGCGTCTCTCCAGCGCATCGGCGTCGGTCGCGCCGCAGGGCGCACGCCGGCGAGTCAGGGATTCGCGAGGATGTTGTTGTCGTCGAGCACATCGGACCCGCCAAACGAGATCGAAGAGCCGTTTCCGACGATCACGCACTGGCGCACGACATTCTCGCCGCCGAGGAGCAACACGCCGTTGCGCGCCGCGCTCACACCGTTGCGCACGACATGGAGTCGGTCGAGCAGGCACTGCCCTCGCGCCACTACGCCTTCGACGGCGTTGTCGCCGATGCGTGTGTCGCGCACGACCCCAGCGGCGCCCATGTCGATGCCGACGCTGGAGTTATTCGAGATATTGCACCCGCTGACATTGACGCGGCCTGCGGTCGCGCTGATGCCCGCCCCGCCGTTGACCGAGCTCGTCGTGTCGAGCACCGAGCAGTCGGAAGTCGCGACGATTCCATCGGCGCCATTCGCGTAGGCGACCGCGCCGATCAGGGACGATCTGGAGCCGAGGGCGAAACCCGTCTGTGCGTTGTCGCGGGCTGTGCAGTTGCTGATGACCGCGCCGAACCCAGTGGCGATGCCGCGTCCGCCGTTGGAGCGCACCGAGCAATCGGATATCTGCCCCTGGGCGCCGCTGGAGATCCCGTCTCCGAGGTTCTGATAGACGGCGCACCCGATCACGACACTGCCGCCGCTCACGAAGACGCCGGTGCTCTCGTTGCCGGAGACGGCGCAGTCGCGCACAACGGCGTTCTGACCAGTGGTGATGCCGCGATTGAGATTGTCGCGGGCGATGCAGCCTTCGATACGCGCCGAGGCGCCAAACAGCTCGATGCCGGTGTCGCCGTTTCGAATCGCGTGCAGGTCTTCGACCACACACAGCTCACCCGTCAGATGGACGCCTTCGGTTCCCATGTCCTGCACGAAGCCGTTTCGGATGACGATGTTGTCAACCCCGCCGGGTCCGGAAATGCCGGCGAGGGAACCGACATCCCCGGCGATCGTGAAGCCGCTGAGATCCAGCGTCACATTGCCGATGGCGATCTCCACGCCCTGCGACCCACTTGGCGCGAAGAGATTCTCCGTGAGGTAGTAGGAGCCGGGCTGCGTGATGCGGAAGACGGAGTCGGCGTCGCCGGGCGCCGTCTCCTGCGTCAGCGGCGTCCGCGGCTCGACCTCGTCGAGCGTCTTCATCGTCGGCGTCGGGGCGCCGGGTGGTGTGAGATCGCCTGCGATCGCAGGCCACGCGAATGCGAGCGCAGCGACCGTCAGAACGCCGTGGATTGCTGGTCTGGGCATCGTTGCTCCCTCGTCGAGCGGACCGATCCCGGGCGGATCCTGGACGGATCCCGGGCGACCCCCTCATGAAGGACAACGACAGCCGGCCCGATTGCGCCCAGTCGGGCGCAGGAGTCTGCAGAGTGGTTCAGCCCATTCGCACGCCGTCGACATCGTGCGTCGTCGTGACGATCTCGACGATTACCCAGATCCACACCGCGAGGAGCGGCAGGATCAGCCACCCGATCAACAGCGTGATCAGCAGTTGTGCGACGGCGCGTCCGGTGTAGCCGGCGACGAAGTTGTGGATGCCGAGCGCCCCGAGAAAGATGCCCAGCAGAATGTAGACCACCCGCTGGCAGCGCGCAGGCTGTCCTGCGCCGTAGTCGGGCGACGGCCCGCGCCCGGGCACCTGGCTGACGTTCCCGCACTCGGGGCAGGTCACAGCCTGTCCGGCCATGGTCGGCGGCGCTTCGAGCTGCTCGCCGCACTTCGGACATTGAAAGACGATCATCGGTGGCCCCCGGCCCTGACGCGCCGCGAGCCTGGTCCGCGCCGCGTGATCACTATGCGGCGCCGCGACCGGCCTCGCCAGCCCGCGTCAGGAGAGTTTCTTCACCGCGACGTCGATGTCCTTGGCCATCGGGACGATCCGGTCGAGGCGCGTCATCTTCATCACCTGCGTCACCTCGGGGCCAGCGCCCGCGATCATCAGCTTGCCCTTCTTGGCGCGCGCCGTATTGCCGAGCGCGACGAGCATGCCGAGCCCGGCGGAGGCGAGCAGCTTCACCTGGGCCAGATCGATGGCGATCTTCCAGCCGGCGCCCGGCGCCTCGCGCTGCAGTTGCTCGCCGATGACATCGGCCTCGTACTGCGACACGTTTGACGCCTTGATCGTCGCAACGAGCACGCCCTTGCGGACTTCCGAGTCAACATGCGTGGATTCTGCCATCGGGCCCCTCCGGATCGCTGGTCGCGGAGTGTACCGAAGTTGGCGGGGCCGGCCCGCTGATGTGAAAACCGGCGCCCGGCGCGGGGCCGGGCGCCGGTGGGGCGCGGTCGGAATGGGCGTGGCGCTCAGTCCACGTTCACGAACGGGTCGTCGCTGAGCGGGTTCAGCGGCGGCACGCCGGCCTGAATCTCCCCGTGGTACTGCGACGAGCCGTTGAAGTTGAAGTCGTCGCTTCCAGCTGCAAGGTTGCGACCGATGACGTTGAACCCGAACTCGATGTCGAAGCCGTTGTCGCCGTTGGCGTCCGCCAGGTTGTCCATGATGATCGACTGCTCCGAATCGGGACCCGTGCCGGGGCCGTAGAAGCCATCGTTCGTGTTCGCGGCGGCGATGTTGCCGATGATGCGGCACGCGTTGCCCCAGGTGAACCCGTCGTCACCATTGTTCCGCGCCACGGATTCGCTGATCTGGTTGGCGCCGTCGCCATCGAATCCGTCATCGCTGTTGCCCTGTGCGGTGCAGTTCGTGGCGGTGGCGCCGACGAGCAGGCGGAAGCCATCGCCGGTCTCTTGCCCGCCGTTGGCGATGGCTGTGCAGTTGCGAAGCGTGCTGTGGGAGGAGGCGCGGAACCCGTCGCGCCCGTTCTGGTTGGCGGCGCAGCCGTCGGCGGTCGAGCCCGTGCCGATGCTGAAGCCGTCGAGATCGTTCTGGCTTGCGCGGCAGGCGCGCAGCGTCGAGCCCGCGCCCACGGCGAATCCGAACCCGATGTTGTCCACGGCGACGCAGTCGCTCAGGGCGCCGCCCACTGACGTGCCGCCGAAACCGTCGCCGCTGTTGCCGCGCGACGTGCTGCCGCGAACGACCGACCCGGAGCCCATGAAGATCCCCGCGAGGCCGCCGTTGTTGCGCGCGGTGCATCCCTCGGCGACGCTGTTGTCGCCAACGAAGATGCCGATGTCATCGTTCTGGCGGGCGGTCGAACCGCTGATCGAGGAATCGGGACCGAGATCGACGCCGCGCCCGCTGTTCAGTTCGGCCACGGCGCCGTCGACGCGCGCTCCCGGCCCGGTGTCGAGGCCGTGGTCGCCGTTGTCGCGGAAGGTGGAGTTCCGGATGACCGCGTCGCTCCCGACCGCGAGGCCGCGGAAGAAGTTCTCCGCGCTCGAACACTCGTTGACGATGGCGCCGTCGCCGAGCTCCGCACCGTCACCGCCGTTGCTGAGCAGGCGGAGGTTGCTGAGTTCCGCGGCGTCCACGGCGGCCAGCGCGATCCCGTCGCTCGTCGAGCCGCGGACCGTGCCGTTGCGGACGACGACGCTGCGCGTTGCGCGTCCCGCGGCGATGCCGTGCTGAAAGGCGACCGTCGCGCCGTTGCGGATCGCGTAGCCGCGCATGTCGATCGTCACGAAATCGGCATCGACGGTGATCGCGGCGCCGCCGAAGGCCGGAGCCACGATGTCCTCGGACAGGTAGTACGACCCCGGCGCGCTGATGACGAAGGGGATGTCGGCCTGCGAGATGAAGACGCGCGGCTCGGCCTCCTCAATCGTCTTCATCGTCGAGGAGGGCGGGCCGGGCGGGTTGAGATTCCCGGCCCGGGCGATCACGTGCACGCTCGCGAGCACTGTCGCGCATGCGCAGCAGGTGGTGAAGATGTGCTTGGCGTTCAGGGGCATGGCGGCGTCTCCGTTGGGCGCTGCGCGGCCCCTGATGCAATCAGGCAACTCCCGCGGCCGGCGGCGCTCCGCCCCGAGGAACGACATCCGCGCACGAATCGCCGGGCACGATCTGAAAACAGGGGATATCCCCGGCCGCCGATGACGCCCCGTTCGAGCGCGCAGTGCCGGTCAGTTCACCAGCAGCACGATCTTCCCCCGCGCGTGCCCGGTCTCGCTCAGTGCGTGCGCCCGGTGCGCCGAACGCAGCGGGAAGGTGGCGCCGATGTGCGGCTTGAGCTTGCCTTCCTCGATCAGCTGCGCGAGCGTCGCCAGTTGCGCCCCCGATGGCTCTACGAGGAACACCGTCCCGCGCACGCCGTGCGCATCGAGCTGCTCCTGCGACGGGGGCTGCACGATCGACACGAGGATGCCGCCCTTCTTGAGGGTCTGGAACGATCGCTCCTGTGTCTCGCCGCCGATCGAGTCGAGCACGACATCCACCTCGGTGGCGACCTCCTCGAATCGGCGCGTGCGGTAGTCGATGACGACATCGGCGCCGAGTTCGTAGAGCAGTTCATGGTTGCGCTCGCTGGCGGTGGCGATGACGGTGGCGCCGCGCGCCTTGGCGATCTGCACGGCGAAGTGCCCGACGCCCCCCGCGCCGGCGTGGATGAGCACGGTCTGCCCGGGCTGGAGGTCGGCCTTGTCGACAAGCGCCTGCCACGCGGTCAGCGCGGCGAGCGGCACGCCTGCCGCCTGCATGTGGGGCAGGCGCTTTGGCTTCAGCGCCGCTTCACCTTCCTGCACGATCGCGTACTCCGCGTACCCGCCGCCCCGATCGAGCGAGAGGTACGCAAAGACTTCGTCGCCGACCGCGAAACTCTCGACGCCCTCGCCGACCGCCGCGACCTCGCCGGAGATGTCGTACCCCGGCGTCAGCGGCAACTCCGAGCCGAAGGAGCCGCTGCGGATCTTCCAGTCCACCGGGTTCACGCCCGCGGCCCGAACACGCACCAGCAGTTCCCCCTCGCCGGGGGTCGGGCGTTCGACATCCTCCAGGCGAAGGACTTCCGGCCCGCCGAACGCATGCACCCGGATGGCCCGCATCAGCTCCGGCTGGCTGCCGGGGACCGGCGGCCCCTCGGGCTGGGCGTGCGCGAGCGCAGCGGGCGCGAGCGCCAAGCCGACAATCACCCGCTGCAGAATTCCCCGCAGAACCCGAACGAACGAATGCGGCATCACGAAAACCTCCTTGTGATCGGCGAATCCGTTGGTTGGAGCAGCCTACCGGCGCGACGCGGCGCGGTTCAAGGCCCCGCCGGCGCCTCGCCCATGGCGCCCGTCGCGACCGGACTGCGCCTCTCACGGTGGCGGCGTCGCGCCGACGCCGCGACGAATGCGAGGGGCAGGCCATGCATTACATCGTGCCGAACATGCAGTACATCGCGCAGGACCAGACCATGTCGTGCTGGTACGCCAGCGGCGAGATGGTCATCGCCTGGCGTCAGGAGACCACGCGATCCTGCGAGATCGCCCACCCGCACCCCGGCGAGGTGGCGCGCTGGAAGACGCTCTACAACGAGAACACCGGCATCACGAACGCGAAGATCCGCGCCTACGCGCGTGATCTCGGGCTCGAGATGGTCCCGCCGATGAGCCCCACCGCCGACGCGCTGCTGCGCTGGCTGCAGGCGTACGGCCCGCTGTGGGTGAACGGCACGCGCCACATCACCGTCATCGCCGGCATCCGCGACACGAACGGCGAGGTGGAGGTGCTCGTCTACGACCCCGCCAAGCCCGCCTCGCGCAACGGCGAATGGCGTTCGTACCAGAAGTGGTACATCGATGACGACTGGAGCGGGCGCGACACCTCCGGCGCCGTGGAGACGGTGTTCCTGCACGCGCCGATGCGGTGAGGCCGCGCGCCGACCCTACGAAGCGCCCGAGGCGTGCAGCATCTTTGCGAGGTTGTCCTCATTCTCGAAGACCGAGGGCATTCCCTGGGCGCGCCGCCACGCCGAGAGCTGTCCGGTGTGGAAGGCGCCCTCGGCGAGCAGCACATGCGTCGCCCAGCGCCCGAGCGTGGGGAAGTACGCGCGGATCTGCTCGTCCTCGACCGGGCGTTCGAGCATCGCCTCGCCGCCGGCGCGCACGGCGCGCCGGAGGCGCGAGCACGAATCGCTGAACGCCTCGAGCAGCTCGTCGCGCGAGGGGTACGCGCTGCGCTCCGCCGTCGGCGTCGATCCACCAACGAAGGGCGCGTACCACGCCTCGTCACGCGGCACATCGACGCCCAGCAGGCGCGTGAGGTTGTCCATCGCGTAGGCGAGGTGCCCGAACACCCACGCCGGGTGGTTCGTCAGCCCGCCGGGCTGCTCGGCCCAGCGCGCATCGGGCACATCCTCCGCGCTGCAGCGCGTCCACGCCTCCAGCATCGCGGCGTGATCCAGCATCGTGTCGAGCAACGGCATGGCGAATCTCCTGCATCGCAGCGCATCAGCGCGGACCGGTCATTGTGACGCCCGACAATAGCCCTGCGCCGGGTGGTGCGCTTGCGCGCCGCCGCCGGTCGGGGGCGCGTCTGCCTGCAGCGAGCCATTTTCTCCTTTGCGTGCGAGGGTTTGTGCTTGTGACGGCGGCACGCCGCGGGATACTGGAAGCGGTTTCAGATCAGGGAGAAAGACCATGCAGAAGAACTCGACCGTTTCGATGATGTGCGTGTGCGCGACCGTCCTGGTGTGCGTGGCGATGGTGTCGAACGCGGGGCCGCTCGACCCGCCGGCGGGCCCGGTGGCGTCGACCTACAAGACGCTCGACGAGGTCGAGGCGCGCCGGCCGATCAACGATGTCTTCGCGCCCGGCAACGCGAACTCGCTCCATGTCATCTCCCAGAGCGGGTCGTACTACCTCACGGGCCCGCTGACCGTGAGCGGGCTCGACAACGCCATCGAGGTGCTCGCGCCGAATGTCACGATCGATCTGAACGGCTACACGATCGCCGGCAGTTCGCTCTTCGGGTCGCCGCTGCGCGGCATCCTGCTCGTGAACACCGCGCAGGACGCGGTGCTGACGGTGCGCAACGGCACGATCACCGGGTTCACCAGCGTCGGCCTCCGATCGACACGCGTTGACCAGTCCGTGATCCTGCGCGACCTCGTGTTCACCGCCAACGATGTGGGCGCCATCGTGCCGGGCGATGTCGACGCGGCGTCGTGCGCCTTCCTCCGCAACACCGGCGCCGGGCTCTCCGGCGGGCGCGGCTCCATCGTCCGCGACTGCCGCGCCCTCGACAACGGCTTCGCCGGCATCGCCATCCAGACGGGCCGCGTGGAAGGGTGCGTCGCGGAGGGCAACGCCTACGACGGCATCGTGGTCGGCGTCAACGACGACGGCCTGTCGATCGCGCGGAACAACGTCGCGAATATGAACAGCGGCCACGGCATCTCAGGCCTCAACGCGATCGTCGAGGGCAACGCCGTCGGGAACAACCTCGCAGGCGGCGTCCGCACGCAGACCCAGGTCTCCTTCTCGCTGCTCGCCGCCGGCGTGATCGAGAACAACTTCCTCAAGCTCAACGGCGACAGCCCGGGCGAGATCGGCATCTTCATCTCGGGCGAGCACTACCGCGTGGATCGCAACACCATCTCGGGCTCGCCGGTGGGGATCCTCTCCAACGGCTTCACCGACAATGTCTTCTCGCGCAACACGGTGGACAACGCGACCACGCCCTACAGCATCCCGGCCGGCAATGTCGCGGCGCTCGAGGACTCGACCTACTCGACCGACCGGGCGTGGCAGAACATCCGGCAGTGACCAGATGTGCCGACGCCGCGCCCGCAGGGGGCGTGCCGCCCCCTGCAACCCCCGGCCCGGATTGG
>JBICHM010000269.1:0-7012 GCA_043101835.1 Phycisphaerales bacterium
CGAGGTCGGGCCGGAGTAGGACTTGAACCAGTTGGCCTGCGCGCTCGTGGCGATGCCCGCCGCGAGCGCAATCCCGACGACCGTCCGACGCATCCGATGCGTGTGGTGCAGCATGGTGATGATCCCCTCATCCGCGTGCGCCGCCCGCTCTCCCGTTCGGCGGCGTCGCTGTGCGCCCATCCCAACGAGAACCGCGCCGACCGCGCCCACCCGTTCGCGCCGCATTTCGAGGAATGCCCCGTTCAGGCCCCCCGGCGCGACCTCGGCGCGCGCAGAAAAAACGCCCATCGACGCACGCGGCCGAGGGCGCTGAGAGAGGCTCGATTCGCGCCCCGCCCGTCCGGTGCAGCCGGCGGGGCGCGGGATGTCATGGTGTGGCTGCCCTTGAAACGACAACCACCCCCGGCGCGCCCAGGGGCGCCCACCGGTTTCTGCGAATTTTTTCGGCGCTTTGGGCAGCATCAACGCGGTCAATGCCGCAGAGACCGCCCGGCGCGGCATCAGGCCCCCGCGCGCCTGAACTCCCGCCCCGTTCCAGCCGTACTGTCATGCAGGGAATCGGCGCGCCCGCACACCGCGCCGGCGGATGAGGAACGGATCAGGCCCATGCCGACGATCGCACAACTTCTCAGCCCTGTCTTCTCGCTCGCCGAGATCGGCGCGCTCGGCGCAGGCCAGTTGCTCTTCCTCGGCGTGCTGCTCGCCGTCGTCCTCGAGGTGATCACCTGCTTCCTGCGCTTCGGCGCCGGCGTGCAGGCCACGCGCGACACGCGATTTCTCGCCCGCTACACGCGGCGCGTGCGCGTGCACCACGGCTACTGGGGCGTCGGCATGCTGGCCCTCGCCCCCTTCGTCGGGCCTGTCGCCTTCGACACCCTCGTCATCTGGGGCATCGGCCTCGCCCTGAGCGACGCCCTGCACCACTTCCTCGTGCTCTGGCCCATCACCGGCTCGCACGAGTTCCACGTGCGCTACCCGCGCCACGCGACCGCCCCGGCGCGAATCCGCGCCTGAACCGCCACCGGATGACGCCCGATCGGTAGCCCCCTCCCGGCGCCGGCATGCCGCCGGCGATGCTGGGGGTACACCGATGCGACCGATCTCGATTGTCATCAGCGCCTGCGCGCTTGTCGGCGCGCCGCTCGCCGCATTCGCAGAAGACGAGGCCTCCGCCGCCGGGCGGGCCCAGTTCCGTGAACAGGCTGCGGCTCTGGCCGACCTGGTCGAAAGCGACCTGGCGCTGACATTCCTCGCCGTCGCCGACGACCTCCGCGCCGTCGAGCCCCGCCAGATCCACTACCGGCGCGCCGATCGCGCCGCGATGACGCCCGAGCAATACGAAGCCGCGAGCGAGGCTGAGCGCGATGGCTTCGCCGAGATGACCATCGACTGGCGCCAGTACTACGGCCTGATGAGCACGCCCCTGGCGTGGACACGCCCGCTCGAGGTTCTCGCCGCCCACGGCTTCACATCCGCCGACGACGCCCGCATACTCGACTTCGGCTTCGGCAATGTCGGCCAGCTCCGCATGCTCGCGAGCATGGGCGCCGATGTCGTCGGCGTCGAGATCCCCGGCATCCATGAAGTCATGTACCGCCTGCCCGACGACACCGGCCCCGTCGAGCGCGCTCCCGACGCCGGCGATGGGCCCGACGGCTCGATCGATCTGGCCTTCGGCTTCTGGCCCGGGGGCGAGGGCATGCGCGACGCCGCCGGCGACGACTTCGACCTCATCATGACCAAGAACGTGCTCAAACTCGGGTACATCCACCCCGAGCAGGAGGCCGACCCGCGCACGCTCATCCACCTGGGCGTCGACGACGACGCCTTCGTCCAGGCCCTGTACGACAGCCTCGCGCCGGGCGGCATCGTCTTCATCTACAACCTCTACCCGCAGCAGCCCGAGGATCGCTATCTCCCATGGGCGCATGGGGAGAACCCGTTCGACCGAGCGCTCTGGGAAGCCACCGGCTTCGAGGCGCTGGCCTGGAACGTCCCCGACTCGCCGGGCGCCCAGGCGATGGGACGCGCGTTGGGCTGGGACCAACAGCGCCCCGAGACCTACGAGCAGGATTTCAACGCGATGTACACCATCCTGCGCCGCCCCGCGGAGTGACGGACCGCGCGACAGCCCGCCCCAAACCGACCGGGGCATTCCCCTTGAAGAATGCGCAAATGCGACACGCGCCGCTCGGACCGCCGGGGCGCGTGTGATACGCTGTTGTCCCGCCCAAGCAGGGGGATCTGCATGGGTAGGCGTCGCGGTCGGTGGGGTGTCACACAGCCGGCCGCGCTCGCGGATGGAGCAGTGGAGGAACACGGGTCATCGGCAACACAAGGTGTGCATGCGCCGGCCGTCCGGACACCGAGGGGGTGTCCGCCGGGCCGGCGGTTTCGCCGGACCCGTTCACAGATCAGTCTTCGCCACGTGTGTGGCGGCGCAGTGCAGAGAAGCACGACACGAGGAGGATTCGAGAATGCGTCACGCAGCAATGCTCGCGACCGTGGTTGCCGGGATGGCCACTTCGATCGCCAGCGCCGATGTCATCACGTCCTGGACCAACTTCGGGCAGCCCGGCGACCAGGCCGCTTCGCCGGTCAATGTCGAGGCCGCCAACGTCACCGGCGTCGCCATCACCCGCGGCGCGGGCCTGAACCCCAGCGGCGCCGGCAACAGCATCTCGTCGAACGGCTGGGATGACCTCGCCGCCGACGACTACTTCACCTTCGGCTTCAACGTTGACGCCGGCTTCAGCGTCGATCTCGACACGCTCTGGATCGGCACCCGCTCGTCCAACACCGGCCCCGGCTTCCTGGGCCTCTTCTACAGCGGCGACGGCTTCAGCTCGAACCTCTACACCTTCACGCAGAGCGGCACCAGCTTCAACAACTCGATCATCGACCTGTCGTCCCTCACCGGCCTGACGGGCAACGTCGAGTTCCGCATCATCGCCCTCAACGGCACGTCCGCCAACGGCGGCACGATCTCCAGCGGCGGCACCTTCCGCATCGGCGACCACTTCGACGGCGCCAACTTCTCCGAGGTCCGCTTCGAGGGCACCGTGGTTCCCACCCCGGGCGCCATGGCGCTCTTCGGCCTCGCCGGCGTCTGCGCCGGTCGCCGCCGTCGCTAATCCTGTCCCCCTGGTCGCACTCGCGACCCAACACACACTGATGCCGTCAGCGGCCGTCCCTCCGGGGGCGGCCGCTGTTCGTTTCGGTGCGTGGCCCACCATCCGAACCCGTGCATCTTGGCCCCACAACCCCGCCAGGAAGCCCGCAGGCGGGCTTGGAGGCGGCCCCGCGGATTCCTAGACTGATGGGACCTGCAGCGGCGAGGCGGACTTGCCGATGCGGGGACGGGGCGGGCCCTTCGCACGGGAGACCGGGGGCGCCTCGGACGACGATGATCCTGATGGCCGCAGCACAACAAACGACGCAGGCCGGCGCCGCGGGGCGCGACCACGCTCCGACGCACGAGGATTCGTGCGACGGCGCCGGCGACCAGCCTCCTGACCCAGGCGCCCACCCCGATCCGGACGCCGGCCCCGTACGACGAAGCGGGGGCGTCGTCGTGTCGATCGACGACGCCGCCGACGCGCTCGATCCCGACGCCCTCACCTGGCTGCGCAACGCCCTGTTGCGCGCCGTCGAAAGCGCGCTCGCCCTCGAAGGCGCCGACGCTGACGCCCCGCACGAGGTGCGCGTTCGCATTGTCGGTGACGATGAGATGGGCGCCCTCCACGGCGCCCACACCGGCGACCCTGCGACCACCGACGTCCTGACCTTCGACCTGCGCGACGAAAACGCCGGCCCGCTCGATGTGGACATCGTCATCTGCGCCGACGAAGCCGCGCGCCAGGCGGCCGAGCGCACACGACCCGCCGAACGCGAGCTGCTGCTCTACGCCCTCCACGGCGTGCTGCACTGCCTCGGCCACGACGACCACGACGACGAGGCCTACGCCCGCATGCACGCGCGCGAAGACGAGGTGCTCTCGAAGATCGGCGTCGGCGCCCTCTTCGCCGACCCCGCCGATCGGGAGGGCGCCCAATGAGCCAGTGGGCGATCTGGGTCACCCTCGGCGCCGCAGCGCTCGGGAGCGCCGCCTCGGCGGCGCAGATGTCTCTGCGCACCGTCAGCAAGGGGCGCGTCCGCGCCGCCGCCACGCGCATGGGGCGCGCCGAGCGCGTCGAGCCCATTCTCAACGACGCGATGAGCCACGCGCTGGCCGCCTCGCTGCTGCGCACGATCTGCAGCGTCGCGCTCGTCGCCTCGAGCGTGGTCTGGATGACCGGCATGGAGGAGGGCGAGCGCATCACCTGGCCCGGGCTCCTCGGCGCCGCGGCCTTCAGCCTCGCCCTCATCTACATCCTCATGGTGGTCGCGCCCATGAGCGTCGCCGAGCACATCGGCGATGCGCTCATCGCCCGCTTCAGCACGCCCATCCGCCTCATGCACGCGCTGTGCCTCCCACTGGTGCGCGCCGTGCGCCTCGTCGACATCGTCATCAAACGCCTCGCCGGCATCGATGAGGAAGACGACGACGAGGAGATCGAACGCGAGATCATCAGCGTCGTCAGCGAAGGCGAGAGCGAGGGCTCGCTGCACGAGTCCGAGCGCGACATGATCGAGGCCGTCGTCGAGATGCGCTCGAAGACCGTCAGCGAGACGATGACGCCCCGCACCGAGATCGAGGGCATCGAACTCACCAGCGATCTCAACGCGATCAAGGACTTCATCGCCACCGCCGGCCACAGCCGCATCCCCATCTACGAGGGCGACCTCGACCACATCCTCGGCATCCTCTACGCCAAGGACCTGCTCACCTTCCTCGGCGAGCGCACCGACTCCTTCGACCTCCGCGCCGTCCTCCGCAACGCCTGGTTCGTCCCCCACACCAAGCCCCTGCTCGAGCTGCTCCGTGATTTCCAGCGCGAGAAGGTGCATATGGCGATCGTCCTCGACGAGTACGGCGGCACCGCCGGCCTCGTCACGATCGAGGACGTCATGGAGGAGATCGTCGGCGAGATCCGCGACGAGTACGAGCCCGTCGATGAGCAGGCGCCGGAGATCAGCGTGCTCATCGAGGAGCACGCCGCGATCATCGACGCGCGCGCCTACATCGAGGATGTCAACGACGCCCTCGAGGACCTCTCCGTCGCCCTCCCCGAGAGCGAGGACTACGACACCGTCGCTGGCTTCGTGACGACCGAACTCGGGCGCATCCCCGAGGCCGGCGAGGAGTTCCGCAAGAACGGCTATCGCGTGCAGGTGCTCGAAGCCGAGCCGACGCGCGTGCGTCGCGTGCGCGTGGAGTTCCGTCCGCCCGACGAGGAGGCGCCCGCCGCCTCGGAGCCCGCCGCCGACGAGGCCGAGGCGAAGCAGGCGGGGTAGACGTGTTCATCGCGGGGGCGCGGTGAGTTCTCCACGGGTTCGGGCTACCCTTCTTCTCTCATGCCCCAGCACCTCTACAACACGCTGGCGAAGCGCCTCGAGCGCTTCGAGCCCGCCGACCCGAACCGCATCCTCTTCTATTCCTGCGGGCCCACGGTCTACGACTACGCCCACATCGGGAACTTCCGGTCGTTCCTCGTCGCCGACACGCTGCGCCGCTGGCTCGAGAGCCCGCTGTGCACGGTCGCCGGGCCCGACGGCGCCGACCACGCCGGCCCGCGCGACGTCGTGCAGGTGATGAACATCACCGATGTCGGCCACATGACCGACGACGACCTCGCCGACGGCGCCGGCGAAGACAAGATGGAAGCCGCGGCGTCGCGCCTCCGCGAAGCCAAAAAAGCCGGCAAACTCCCCGCTGGCGTCGATGTCGACCCCGCCGACCCCTACGCCATCGCGTCCTTCTATCTCGAGGCCTTCAGGGAAGACGGCGCTCGTCTCGGAATGCGCGTCGTCGAAGATGCGCAGCGCGACCCCACGCTCCTGCCGCGCGCCACCGAGCATGTGAAGGCGATGCTCGAGATCGTCGTCGACCTCATCGCCAAGGGGGACGCCTACCAGACGGCGCCCGGCGCGGTGTACTTCGACACCCAGGCCTACAACGCCCGCGGCGGCAGCTACGGCGCGCTCGCGGGCAACACCATCGACGCCATCCGTTCCGGCGCCGGCGGGCGCGTCGGTGACGCCGCGCAGGCCGAGAAGAAGCACCCCGCCGACTTCCTCCTCTGGAAGGCCGACAAGAGCCACCTGATGCGCTGGGATCCCTCGGCGATCCTCGGGCGCACCGTCGACCTCGGCGAGGGCTACCCCGGCTGGCACATCGAGTGCAGCGCGATGGCCCTCGAACGCCTGCGGCCCGACGGCGGCGTCATCGACCTCCACTCCGGCGGCGAGGACAACATCTTCCCCCACCACGAGTGCGAGATCGCCCAGTCGCGCTCCTACACCGGCGCCGATTCCTTCGCCCGCTGCTGGGTGCACACGCGCTTCCTGCTCGTCGAGGGCGAGAAGATGTCCAAGAGCAAAGGCAACTTCTTCACGCTGCGCGACCTGCTCGCGAAGGGGTTCACCCCCGGCGCCATCCGCCTCGAACTCGTGAAGACCCACTACCGCAGCAACGCCAACTTCACCGAGCAGGGCCTGCGCGACAGCCAGCGCATGCTCGACCGCTGGCGCCGGTTCCTGGACGCCGCGGACACATCGAGCGACGCCGGCGTCACCGACACCGTCGCGCGCGACGCCTTCGCGAGCGCGATGCACGACGACCTGAACACCGCTGGCGCCATCGGCGCTGTCAACGCGTGGATCAACCGCACCGAGTCGCCCACCCGCGCCGACGCCGAACTCCTCCGCGCCTTCGACCACGCCCTCGGCGTGCTCGACCTCGAAGCAGACGCCGCCCCTACGCAGGACGACGCCGACGCCCCGAAGATCGAGTCCCTCATCGAGGCCCGCGCCGCCGCGCGAAAGGCGAAAGACTTCGCCGAGGCCGACCGCATCAAGGGCGAGCTGACCGCGATGGGCGTCGAACTCACCGACACCCCGCAGGGCACGA
>JBICHM010000270.1:0-4854 GCA_043101835.1 Phycisphaerales bacterium
CCCATGAAGACCGACGCCGGCGAGCAGTTCCACCAGAGGACTCCCAGCCCCGCGCCGGCCACGCCCCCGATGACGACGGCCAGTTCCTCGCTGCCGGGCACATAGGGGACCAGCATCTCCTGCGCGCGGCTCTGGCTGCCGGCGATCAGGCACAGCGTCAGGAGCGCGAGCGAGATCGACGCCGTGATGCCCGTCGCCAGCCCGTCCATGCCGTCGGTGATGTTCACCGCGTTGCTCAGCCCCGCGATCATCAGCACCGACAGCAGCACGAAGGCGCCCATGCCCAGGTAGATGACATGGTCCTCGGCGAGGAAGGTCGCCGGGTCGTAGGTCCGCAGGAAGGGGAGCGTCAGAGCGTGGGCGAGGCTGGGCGGCGCGCCCTCCGCCTGCGGCGCCCCGTGCACATAGGTGAAGTACCCCAGCAGCAGCCCGATGCCCAGTTGGAAGACCAGCTTCTCCCACGAGTGCAGCCCCTGGCGCGACGCCCCGGGTCTTGCCGCGGCCGTCAGCTTCAGCCAGTCGTCGAACCCGCCGAGCACCGCCATCCAGACGACGAGGATGAGCGCCATGCGCACATAGAAGTTCGCCAGGTCCGCGAGCAGCAGGCTGCTGACGAGGATGGCGCCGGCGATGAGCAGGCCGCCCATCGTGGGCGTGTTCTTCTTTGACGCCATCGCGCGGTCGAGGGCGGCGACATCGAAGCGCGGGATGTCGCCGATCTTCATCGACACCAGCCACCGGATGACCGGGCGTCCGGCGCCGAGCACGATCAGGAAGGCCAGCAGCGTCGCGAAGAGCGCGCGGAACTGCACCTGGTCCAGCACCATCACGTAGCGGTACAGGCCGACCTCGGCGAGCCAGTCGCGCGTCGCGTCTAGGAGATTGAAGAGCATCGCGCCCCGCCGGGGATCTCCCTCTCGTGCTCATCGCCAGCCAGCGTTCGGAGCGCATCCTCGACCCGCTCGAGGCGCACGCCGCGAGAGCCCTTCAGCAGCGCCCAGTCCCCGGGTCGAAGCAGACGCGCAACTGCATCCGGCATGGCGTCATCGTTGTCAATGTGCTCGATGCGGGCCTCGGGCTGCGCGCTCGAGAGCCCGGCGCCGATCGACCGCGCCAGCCCACCGACGCAGCAGAGCACATCGACACACCCTGCGTCGCCGATGCGCCGGCCGACCTCCTCGTGCGCCCCGGCTGCCCCGGCGCCGAGTTCGAGCATGTCGCCCAACACGAGCACCCGACGCGCCGAGGTCGGCGCCAGCCCGAGGAAAGCGGCGCACGAGGCGATCATCGATTCGGGGTTTGCGTTGTACGCGTCGTTGCACAGCGTCACCCCGCCGAGCAGGGACCGCTGCATCCGCATCGGCGGCGGTGTCGCGCGGTCGAGACCCGCGTGGATCGAGTCGTCATCGAGGCCGAGAAGGCGTGCAACCAGCACCGTCGCGGCGCCGTTCGTCGCGTTGTGCGCCCCGGCGAGCGGAACCTCGTAGAGCGTTCGCGTGAGGCGGAATCGCACGCCGTCGCGACGGTCGAGCGTCACCGCTTCAACGTCCGTGATGCGTTCGTGCGCATCCGGCGCGACGCCGAAGGTGGTCGTCTGCGCCGCCGCGGGCGACGCGTCGAGGACGGGCCTGAGGTCCGGGCTGTCGGCAGTCGCGAGCAGGCGTCCGCGCGCTGAGAGCCCGCGCGCAATCGAGGCCTTCTCCCGCGCGACGCCGCGGAGGTCGCCGAGGCGTTCGAGGTGCGCGCGCCCGATGCTCGTGATCACCGCGACATCCGGCTTGGCGATCGCCGTCAGCGCGGCGATCTCGCCGGGGGCGCTCGTTCCCGTTTCGCAGACGACGAACCGGTCCTCCGGCGTCGCGCGCAGCAGCGTCAGCGGCAGGCCGATGTGGTTATTGAACGACTTCTCGCTCACCACGCCGCGCAGCCGGGCGGACAGTGTCGCGTTGAGCAGATTGCAGGTGGTCGTCTTCCCGTTGGACCCGGTCACGCAGACCACCGAGAGCTTCGGCAGCGAGCGCCGGTGGGCGGAGGCAATCGCTGCAAGCGCCGCAACGGCGCCGGGAGCCTCAAGCACGCCGACCGATTCGGGCGTGTGCGTCGGCGCGCGTCCCGGTTCGACGATGAGCATCGCCGCGCCGGCGTCGATCGCCTGATCGAGGAAGTCGTGTCCGTCGAACCGCTCCCCACGGAGCGCGAGGAACACCTGACCGGGCCGGATCGTGCGCGAGTCGATCGAGAGGCCCGCGAGCGCCGTGTCGGCGGCCCCTGGGCGGCTGACCCAGCGTCCGCCCGTCGCCTCCCGCATGCTGTCCGGTCGCCAGATCGTCATGCCGCCCCTGCTCCGCGCGCCTGGTGGATCCGTTCGGCCCGGCGCGCGAGGGCCTTCCTCGCCTCGACACGGTCGTCGAAGTCGCGCCGCACGATCCCGCCGCGCCCGTCGGGCAGCAGCTGATAATCATCGTGCCCCTTGCCGGCGATGACGATCACATCCCCCGGGCGCGCCGTTGAGATGGCCATCTCAATGGCGCCGGCGCGATCGGGTTCGACGGCGCAGCGTGGGCGACGCGCAGGCGGTACACCGTCGAGCACCTGCTCGATGATCTGGCCGGGATCCTCGGTGCGCGGGTTGTCACTGGTCACGATCGCGCGGTCGGCGAGCTCGCTGGCGATGCGTCCCATGCGCGGACGCTTGGTGCGATCACGATCGCCACCGCAGCCGAAGACGACGATGAGATCCGAACCTGGCGCGACGATCGAGCGGGCTGACGCCAGCGCGTTCTCGAGGGCGTTGTCGGTGTGTGCGTAGTCCACCAGCACGGCGAATGGCGCGGCGGCGCCGTCCACGATCACAGGCTCCAGGCGGCCCGGCGGGGGGGTGAGGCCCGCAAGCGCAACGCGCAGCGAGTCCGTGCTCGGCGTCGCATCGAGTCGCTCCAGCGTATCCCACGAAGCGACGAGCGCCTGCAACGTGTTCAGCGCGTTGTGGGCGCCGACCAGGCCGACGCGCGCATCGATCGACCCCCACGGGCCGTCGAGCACGAGGCGCGTTGATCGCGCGTCTGCATCCGCCACGCGCACGCGGCAGGCGCCGGCGTCGGCGCATTCGAGGCGCCGCGCGCGCGTGGAACCCGTGACCCGCACTGCCCACGGGTCGTCGGTGTTCACGATCGCGGCCGCGTCTGGGGTGAGGCGGTCGAAGAGGATGCGCTTCGCGTCGGCGTACGCCTCCATCGTGCCGTGATAGTCGAGATGGTCGCCGGTCAGGTTGGTGTAGACGCCGGCGCTGAAGCGCAGCGCCGCGACCCGCCCCTGCTCGAGCGCGTGGCTGGAGGTCTCGATCGCGCAGGCCTTCGCCCCCGCGCCGCGCATCGCGCCGAGCGCCCGGCTGATCTCGATCGCCGGAGGCGTCGTCAGCGACGCCTGGCGCACGCCGGCGCAGGTGTCGATGACGACCGTCCCGATCAGGCCGCATTCCACGCCGGAGGCGCGGAGCAGACCCTGCACGAGGTGGGCGATCGTGGTCTTGCCGTTCGTCCCGGTCACGCCGACCAGCGCCAGCGTGCTCGAAGGGTCGCCGAAGAACCGTTCCGCGCCGATCGCCGCCGCGATCGGAACGTCCCTGACGCCGACGACCGGCAGGTTCGTCTCCGCCGCGATCGAGGGCGCGCTCGCGCGGTCGGTGAGGATGGCGCCGGCGCCCAGGCGAGCGGCGTCGGCGGCGTATCGCCGCCCGTCGGCCTTCGCACCGTGGCGCGCGATGAAGAGTGCGCCCGGCGTAACGCGCCGGCTGTCTTCGGTGATGTCGCGCGGGACGACGCCCTCGGCGCCGCCGAAGAACTGCGCCGCCTGGCTGTCGACTCCGTCGAGGAGCGCTGCGATCGTCTGCATCCGGTGCGCCCTCCGTTGCGCACGCCGGTGTCGGCGGCGCGCACTATACATCGTCGGCGCACCCGCCGATTCGCGTGCAAAACCCGTTGAAGAGCGGGGGTTACGCGCCGATGCGCAGGCGCTCGCCCAGCATCGGGGGCAGCCCCGCCTGCGCGATCTTGCGCTGCACCAGATCGATGTCGTAGGGCACGCGCCGCACCTGGAAGGTGCGCTCGTCGGTGTCGAGCAGCCCCCACGACGCATCCGGGTTCCCGTCGCGCGGCTGGCCGATCGAGCCCGGGTTCACGATGATCCGCGACTCCGGCGGCAGGCGGAGCACCGCCTCGGCCGGGGGCTGCACCCACCGCACCTCGCCGCCGTCGAACGGCTGCACGAACACCGCCGGGATATGTGTGTGCCCGATCGCCCCGTAGTGGCCCACGAAGCCCGTGAAGGCGTCCATCGCCACGCGCGGCGTCGTGACATACGAATACCGCCGGCGCCCGAAGGAGCCGTGCGTCACCGCCAGGTCCGCCATGTCATCACGCAGCGGCCACGCGGTGATCGTCTGCATGTGCGCCGCCCCGAGGCGCCCCCGGCAGAACTGAATCGACGCGGTCGCGGCGTCGTTGAAGCCGGGCGGGTCCTCGTCGAAGAGCACCGCCTCGTCGTGGTTGCCGACCACGATCGCGTTGCACGCCTGCTGGACGATCTCGACGCACTGCACAGGGTCCGGCCCGTAGCCGACGACATCCCCCAGGCAGATCACCAGGTCCGGTGAGGCCTGGGCGACGCTGCGCAGGGCCGCGACGAGGGCCTCGAGGTTGCCGTGGATGTCGGAGAGCAGGGCGATGCGCGGCATGGTCGGGCGGCTCCGGAACGAATCGACCATATCGGCGCAGACGCCGCTGTCGCGGCAGCGCTGGCGAGGGATTCCGGCAGGAAATGTGCCCCGGAACCTCCGGGGCAAGTGTCAGACTCAGG
>JBICHM010000271.1:0-6283 GCA_043101835.1 Phycisphaerales bacterium
CGGCACCGGCGCCTGCGCCGCGCTCGTCGCGATGGCGCTGCTCGGGCGCGCCGAGCGGCGCGCCGCCGTAGCGCTCCCCGGCGGCGCTCTGCGCATCCGCTGGGACGAGGAGGACGGTCAGGTGCATCAGGCCGGACCCGCGGCACACGTCTTCTCCGGCGCCTGGCCGGAGGGTGATGAGCCGCTCTGAAATGAGGCCCGCCATTGCCGGGTTGCGCACGGGACGTACCATCGCGGGCTACGGCACGGCGACGGCGATGCGTGCAGGGAAGGACAAGGCGACGCGTGAACGAGCAGCAATCAGAATCCCAGTCCGGCGCCGGGACGGTGGCGCCGGGCGCGGCGCATGCAGGCATCCACACCATGCCGACGCTCTCGACCGGGCGCCTCCTGCTGCGCCCGGTCGTTGAGGACGATGCGCCGGCGTTCCAGCGCATCTGCGCAGACGCCGAGGTCGCGTCGATGTCCGGCGGCATCCCGCACCCCTATCCCGACGGGGAGGCGCTCGACTGGATCCGCACGAACGAGAAACGCCTGGCCGAAGGCCTGGGCGGCGCGGTGGCGATCACCCTGCGCGAGACCGAGGAGGTGATCGGCGATGTCACCCTCCGGCTGGAGCCCGACGACCACCGGGCGGAGATCGGGTTCATCCTCGGGCGCGACCACTGGGGCGCCGGGTACGCCGCGGAGGCGGCGGGCGCGGTGACGCGCTTCGCGCTGACGGAGCTCGCGCTGAATCGCGTCTACGGCCTCGTCTATGTGAGCAACACGCGCTCGGCGCGTGTCTTCGAGAAGATGGGCTACACGCGCGAGGCGCGCCTCCGGCAGAACGCGCTGCACGACGGCGTCTTCGAGGACGACTGGCTCTTTGCGATGCTGCGCACGGATCTGGAGCCGACGGTGTGAAGCGGCCAGCGGATGCGAGCACGATCGTGGAGCTCGAGACGCCGCGCCTGCTGCTGCGCGGCCTCACGCCGGCCGACGCCGAGGCGATGGCCTCGCTCTGCGCTGATCGCGAGGTTGCACGCGGCACGCTGACCATCCCGCACCCCTACACCGTGGAGGACGCCCACGCCTTTATCCGCGAGTGCGGCCGGGGCCTCATGGCCCGCACCGCCTACCACTGGGGCGTGGCCGAGAAAGCCACCGGCGAACTCGTCGGCGAGGTCGGACTGACCGTCAACAAGGAGCATGCCTCGGCCGAGGCGGGATTCCTCATCGGACGCGCGCACTGGGGCCACGGCTACGCGCCCGAGGCGCTGCAGCATGTGATGCGCTGGGGCTTCGAAACGCTCGGCCTCAACCGCGTCCACGCCCACTGCATGGCGTGGAACGAGGCATCCGCGCGCGTGATGGAGAAAGCCGGCATGGCGCCGGAGGGGGTCCTCAAGGGCGCCGTGCTCAAGTGGGGGCGCTTCGAGGATGTGCGCCTGTTTGGCCTGACGCGCGCCGGGTGGAACGAGTTGTGCTTGGAGTTCGCGTAGGGCGGCCTTCAGGCAGCCGCCATGCATCGCCGCCAGCACCCACGGGTATCGTCAGGTCGAGCGTGATGGAGGATTCGACATGCCGGGCCGCATCGTCGCCGCTGTTGCCGCCGCCCTTGCCTTCGCGTTGACGCATGGAGCACACGCCGAGGCGCTCGAGGTCACCTATCCCGCCGCCGATGGCGTCGTCGTCTTCGCCGACTTCTACGAGGCCGACGCCGGACCGGACGCGCCGCTGATCCTGCTGTTCCATCAGGGTGGTTCGAATGCGCGAGGCGAGTATGCGGATTTCATTGCGCCGCGTCTCGTCGAGGCCGGATTCCATGTCCTCGCTCCCGATGCGCGTGCGGGAGGCGATGTCTACGGCGGCGCGAACCGGACCGCGACGGCCTTCGCCGGTGCGCGGGAAGACGGCTACTGCTGGGCGTACCCCGACCTTGTCGCGTCCCTCGAGTGGGCGATGGAGCAGGATTGCGCAGGACCGATCATCGCGTGGGGCAGCTCCTACAGCGCGGCATTGGCCCTCCGCCTGGGCGCCGAGCATTCTCCCGATCTTGCGGGGGTGCTCGCATTCAGCCCCGCGACGGGCGGTCCGATGGGGGAGTGCTCCGCGCTGCGGTTCATCGGCGAGGTCGAACGTCCGGTCTTTCTTGCGCTGCCGCAGCACGAGTTCGAGATGGAGCAGAAGCAGCCTCTGCTCGCGGCGGCGCACGATTCGGAGATCGCGGTGCATGTGCAGCCACAGGGCGTGCACGGCGCTTCGATGCTGCACCCCGATCGCGCCGCGGGCGCGACCGATGCGATGTGGCGCGAGGTCGATGCATTTCTCGCCGGTTGTGTCGAGCGCGCTCATACGCCACAGTGACGGCATGCGCTGCTGCACAATCGCCCTCGCACTCCTCCTGACGCTGACCGGCTGCAACACGGCCCGAAACGCCGTCGCGCCGCTCGTCGGCTCGTGGGAGGCCGGGCCGTCGGACGCCTCGCGCATCGGGGGCACGGTCCCGACGCCCCCCGAGCGCGTGTTCCGCGCCGTCACGCTGCAGTTGCGGGGCGACCAGTCCTACACCGTCGATTGGGCGCTCGGCGAGATGGAGCTCCGAGGGAACGGCCAGTGGTCGGTCGATCGGCTCGATCGGGTGCTCTACCTCTCGGGCGATCGGGTGACCGGGGGCTCGGCGGTGTTCACCGTCGACGGCCCGGACCTCGTTCTCGAGAGTCGGCGTGAGGTCCCCTGGGGGCGACTCCGCGTCCGCCTGCGCCGGGCCGACTGACCCCGCGGCGTCGGTCGCCGGCCGCGCCGGCGATTCCTGCTGAACCGGAAAAAATTCGGATTTCGATATCCCCAATGCGAGACAGAGGCGATCCGGGGCACTATGTTGCGGACCTACGCATCCGCAATGAGCCGCCCCAAGGGGGGTGCGGCTCCTGTTGAGAAAGGACGGACGACATGCATCGCATCGCTCTTCTCGCTGCCGCCGGCCTCCCGGTGGCGATTTCGGGCGTCGCCCTCGCCGAGCCCGCCAGCCAGCCGACCGACAACGACGCCGTGCGCGCCATGGTCGCCGAGATGCTCGCCGACGCCGACAGCCGCTCCAGCCTGCTCCAGGGCGGCGGCAGCGCGGGGCACGACGGCAAGTTCTTCCTCGCCTCGCCCGATGGCGCCTTCACCCTGAAGGTCAGCGGGCAGATCCAGTTCCGCTACATCGCCAACTTCCGCAACGAGAGCGACGGCGTCGATCCGATCGACCCCGCCGACGATGTCGATTCCTTCGACCACGGCTTCACGACCGGGCGCACCGCGCTGCGCTTCGAAGGCAATGTGTTCGATCCCTCGCTCATCTACGGCCTGCAGGCCAAGTTCAACTCCGACGGCGGCGACTTCGTGCTCGAGGACGCCTTCGTCGGCAAGGTCTTCGACAGCGGCCTCATTCTGCTCGCCGGGCAGTATCGCGAGCCGATCCTCTGGGAGGACGTCGTCGCCGTACGCAACTCGCTGGCCGTCGACTACTCGGTCGTCAACGCCGTGTTCCGACAGGACCGGTCGCAGGGCATCTGGATCCACAAGCAGCTCGAGGACTACCGCTACTGGGCGGGCGTCAACCAGGGCATCCGCGGCGAGAACACCTCCTTCGTCAACTCGCCCGCCGACATCGGCGCCACGACCCGCTGGGAATACAAGTTCAGCGGCGACTGGAGCCAGTTCGACCAGTTCACCAGCGCCCCCGGCTCGCAGATGGCCAGCAAGCTCGGCGGCGGCGTCCACTACGAGATCGGCAAGCACACCGCAGCCGGCGACACCGACAACTCCGTCTTCGCCTACACCGCCGACTACATGGTCGAGGGCGACGGCTGGAGCGCGTATGTCGCGGGCGTCGGCCTCTACACCGACCTGGACACCGGCGGCTCCTTCAACGACATGGGCTTCCTCGCCCAGGGCTCGCTCTACTTCAACGACGACTGGGAAGGCTTCGCCCGCTACGACGTCGTCATTCCCGACGGCGACCGCGCCGGTGACGACGAGTTCAGCACGGTCACCGTGGGCGTGAACCGCTACCTGCACGGCCAGGCCGCGAAGTTCACGCTGGACCTGCAGTATTTCCTCGATGCGACGACGGACAACGACCTCGTCTCGAGCATCGCCGGCGGCTCGATCGGCGAGCGCATCGGCCTGCTCGCCTCGCCCGACGACGGGCAGGTCGCCATCCGCGCGCAGTTCCAGCTGCTCTTCTGACCGCGATCATCCACCCGCCGGGCGCCCGGCCGAGAGACCCAGCCGCCCGACGGTCGCTTCTGACGACGCCCCCGCGAGATGCGGGGGCGTTGTCGTTGGGCCATTCTCGCGCGATGATCTGTGCTCTTGAAGCCCGCAACGCGATGGAACGCGGAGGACACCAGAGGGAGACGGAGTCAGGATGGGCGCGGTCCCGCTCTTCAAACCGGATTCGGTTGAGGCCCTCACGCCCGTCGAGCGCGCCCTCTTTCGCGTGCCCGTGCTCCGCACACTGCTCCGCTGGCCGCTGCGGAATCAGCGTGAAATCCGCCTCGCCCGCGCTGTACGGGAGCAGATGGGCGATCGCGATGTATTTGACGCCGGCGCATGGGGCGAGGACGCGGTGCGCCGGCGCGTGGCGATCGCCGTCGGGCAGGCGTTCGCGGACACGCTGGGGTTCAAGCGACCGAACCTGCACCCGGACGACCCCGCGGCGCTGCTCCTGATCGATCGCGACTTTCTTGTCGGCGTCGAGATCCGGCTGTCGATCGAGGACGCGCTCGGGCGGGCATTCCCTGACGACTGCTACGAAGATTGGGCAACGGCCGGAGACCTCGTCGATCGCATTGCGGCGCACATGCGGCGATGATGCGCGCCTGACGCTCGCACCAGGACCGGGCCGCGCCGGAGTATGCCGCCCTCGGTCTTCCTCGCTCTTCCTCTGCGTTCATCCATGCCCGACAGCACCCTGAATCCGATCAACGCCGCCGCATGGCCGAAACCGCCGCAGAATGCCCGCCGCATCCACGCCACCCTCCCCGGTCATACCCGCACACCCCTGCGGACGCTCCCTGACCTCGCGTCAGTCCTCGGCGTCGCCCAACTCCTCGTGAAGGACGAGTCCGCCCGCTTCGGCCTGCAGGCCTACAAAGGCCTCGGCGGCTCGTGGGCCGCAACGCGCATGCTCGCGCGCGAGTTGGGCGTCGAGGTCGCCTCGCTGGAGTCGTGGGACGATGTCCTCGCGCTCGCGCGGCGCGCGGGGCCGCGCAGACTTGTCTCCGCCACCGACGGCAACCACGGGCGCGGCGTCGCGTGGGCCGCGTCGCTCCTCGGTTTCGATTGCACCATCTACATGCCCCGCGGCTCGGCGTCCACGCGCATCGAGGCCATCCGCGCTCTCGGCGCAACGGTCATCGAAGCCGTCGGCGGCTACGGCGCGGCGGTCGACGCCGCCATGCGCGACGCCGAGGCCGACGGCCGCTCCTGGCTCCTGCAGGACACCACCAACCCTGGCCACGAGGATGCCCCGCGTTGGTGCGCCGAGGGGTACGAAACACTCTTCTGCGAGATCGACAAGCAACTCGATGCGCTCGGCGAGCCGGCGCCGGACCTGGCCTTCGTGCAGATCGGCGTCGGCACGCTCGCCGACGCGATGGTGCGCCACCTGCGGGCCTGCGACCGGTGGCGGAACACGAGGATCGTCGGCGTCGAGCCGACCGCGGCGGCGTGCGTCCTCGAATCGGTCCGCGCCGGCCGGCCCTTCCAAGTCGGCGCCGGCGAGGCGCACGCGACCATCATGGCCGGACTCAACTGCCACGAGCCGTCGCGCGCGGCGTGGGACGCGATGTCGAAAGGCATCGACTGCTTCCTCGCCGTCGAGGACGAATGGGCCGAGCGCGCGATGCGCCTGCTCGCCGAGTGCGCCGTCGAGAGTGGCGAGTCCGGCGCCGCCGGGCTCGCCGGCCTGCTCGCGCTGCTCGAGTCGCCCGAACTCGACGCGCCCCGGCGCGCGCTCGGCGTCGGCCCCGCCACGCGCGCCATCGTGCTCACCACCGAGGGCGCGACCGATCCGGTCGGCTACGAGCGCACCGTCGGCTTCCCGGCTGCTGAGCTTCCGAATGCGGCGCGGCGCCTGGCCGTCTACGGCACGCTCGCGCCGGGCAAGGCGAACGCCGGCGTGCTCAACGGGATCCAGCCCGCATCGTGGACCTCGGGCGTCGTCGAGGGCGATCTCCATCCCGAGGGCTGGGGCGCTGCAAGCGGATTTCCGGCGATCGTCCCCCGCCGGGGCGACCCGCGCGTCCCG